>QFPD01000092.1 GCA_003248845.1 Microbacterium sp.
GGAGAGCCGAAGAAGACGCCGATCTTTTCGCGCAGCTGGTTGATGAAGATCATCGTGGTGCCGGTCTGGTTGAGCCCACCCGTGAGCTTGCGGAGCGCCTGCGACATGAGGCGTGCCTGGAGACCCACGTGCGAGTCGCCCATCTCGCCCTCGATCTCGGCCTTGGGGACGAGCGCTGCGACCGAGTCGATGACGACGAGGTCGATCGCCCCGGAACGGACGAGCATGTCGGCGATCTCGAGCGCCTGCTCCCCCGTGTCGGGCTGCGAGACGAGCAGCTGATCGATGTCGACGCCGAGCTTCTGTGCGTAGTCGGGGTCGAGCGCATGCTCGGCATCCACGAAGGCGGCGATGCCGCCCGCGCGCTGGACGTTCGCGATCGCGTGCAGCGTGAGAGTCGTCTTACCAGAGGACTCAGGACCGTAGATCTCCACGATGCGTCCCCGCGGCAGGCCACCCACGCCGAGGGCGACATCCAGGGCGATGGATCCGGTGGGAATGACGGCAACGGGAGCGCGCTCGTCGCTGCCGAGCCGCATCACCGAGCCCTTTCCGAACTGCCGGTCGATCTGGGCGAGGGCCGATTCGAGGGCCTTCTCGCGGTCGGCGGGTGATGGCATGACGTGCTCCTTCTGTTCGCGTATCCGTCGCCTGTAGGCTGTCGCGCCCCACCCCGACGGGGTGGGATCTGCGACAAGGCGGAGGTGTCGTGGTGACGCCGCCTACGTTACGAAGGGCCTCCGACATCGGTCGGCGGAACCTGCGAAACGGTGGATAACTTCTCCGCGATACCTCTTGTGGAGGAGCCTATGTCAGCGTCGAACAAAAGTACGACGACACGCCGCGCGTCGATGCTCCGACGCTCAGTGTCGGCGCGGCTCCAGATGACCCACGCCGTGGCGACGCGACTCGGGCACGTCCATCTCGGCGCACAGCGCCAGCCACACGTCGCGCGGCGGCACGCCGTCGGCGATCGCCTGACGGGCCGTGCGGTAGCCGACGGCGCCGAGAGTCAGGTCGCCGACGACGTACGGTGCGCGCGGACCGAACTCATCTGCGACAGCGCGGTCGAACTCGCTGCGCCGCACGTCAGTGCAGCGAGAGCTGCGACTCGATGTCGCGGTCGAGCGCGACGAGGTCGTCGGGGACGACATCGGGGAAGACCTGCAGCCCCTCGAGCACCGAGATGCGATCGCCGACCTCGCGCATGATCGTCGAGATGGGCACATCGAGTGCCTCCGCGACGGACGCGAGGATCTCGCTCGACGCCTCCTTCTGGCCGCGCTCCACCTCGCTGAGGTATCCGAGGGCCACGCTCGCGCGCCCCGCGACCTGACGGAGGGTGCGCCCCTTCTGCAGGCGGAAGTCGCGCAGGACTTCGCCGATCTCTTGACGTACCAGGATCATGTCGGGCCCCCTCCTCACGATGATCGAACCGCGTCCCGGGTGGACTACAGTACAGCACCTTGCCAGTCACACTAGACCCCCGGCCCTGAGGAATGGCCTGGAATCACTGAGACGTAACAGGGAGGACATCTGGCGTATTCCCCGCGCGAGGAATGCTCACCCGGCGGGTGAAGCCGCCTCTCAGAGCGCGTCGAGCGCCATTCGGATCACCCGGGCGGCTGCCTCCGCGCGGATCGAGGCGCGGCCGCCCGTCAGTCGGAGCGATTCGACGCGCGATCCGAGGGCGGTCGCCACCGCGAGGTGGACCGTGCCGACCGGCTGCCCGTCGGGAGAGACCGGTCCCGCGATCCCCGTCGTCGCGATGCCGACGTCTGCCGCTTCTCCCGCGCCGGCGACGGTGCGGCGGACACCCTCGGCCATCTGGCGCGCGACCCGCGGGTGCACGGGGCCGTGCGCCGCGAGAAGTGTCTCGTCGACGCCCAGCAGAGCCGCTTTGAGGTCGGTCGCGTAGGCCACGACGCCGCCGCGCAGCACGTGGGACGAACCCGCGACGTCGACGATCGAGGACAGCACCAGTCCGCCCGTCAGCGACTCGGCGACCCCCAGGGTCCACCCCAGTTCGGCCAGGCGGGCGACAAGCCGTTCCGGCTCGCTCAGCCGCCCGCTGGACACCTGCGTGCGCTCGAGATCATCCGTTCGCTCGAGGTCATCAGCGAGCCCGCCGGGCTCAGGAGCGGGCGTGTGCGACCAGCCGTTCACGCGTCGCCCGTCTCGCGCTCGGATGCCGCGGATCGGGCCGACCGCGCTCCGCGCACCTCGGTGACGACGTAGTCGATCCCGCTCGCGAGCGTGAGGATCACGGCGATCCACATGGTCACCGTGTTGACGACGTGGATCCAATCCCCCACGACCGTCCACAGCGGCAGCAGGGCGAAGGAGAGCGCGACGGCCTGCGCGACGGTCTTGAGCTTTCCCATCCACGCAGCCGCGACGACGTGGTTCGACGCGACGATGAGCCGATGGACCGTGATGCCCACTTCCCGCACCAGGACGAGCGCCGTGACCCACCAGGGGAGCTCCGCGAGGATCGACAGCCCGACGAAGGCGCACCCCGTGAGCGCCTTGTCGGCGATCGGGTCGAGCAGTTTGCCGAGGTCCGTGACGATCTCGTACTTGCGTGCCAGGTACCCGTCGATGCCGTCGGTCGCGATGGCGACGATGAAGAGGACGGCGGCCCACCACCGCAGCGGCCCGTCGGCCCCGGCATCCGCCAACAGCATCCACAGGAAGACCGGGGCGCAGAAGATGCGCACGATCGTGATCGCATTGGGGAGTTGCCTCGGGATCGCCACGCTCAGACTCTATCCGGAGCGGGTCAGTCCCGACCCGTGAGGCCCCACGCGTCTTCGGACTCGCTGCCGTCGACGACCTCGTAGCCGTCGTACTGCGACTCGACGGCGTCCGGTCCATACGGATCGTCGGATGCCGCGCCGCCGGCGGGCGTCGGCGGGTCGTCGCCGCGCAGGCGCGCGAGCACCTCAGGCAGCTGCTCCGGCGTCACGAGCACGTCACGCGCCTTCGAGCCCTCCGAGGGGCCGACGATCTCGCGCGACTCGAGCAGATCCATGAGACGACCCGCCTTGGCGAACCCGACGCGAAGCTTGCGCTGCAGCATCGACGTCGAGCCGAACTGGGTCGAAATGATCTGCTCGGCCGCCGCGAGCAGCAGCTCGAGGTCGTCCCCGATGTCGGCGTCGATCTCCTTGCGCTCGGCGACAGCTTCGACATCCTTCCGGTACTCGGGTCGCGCCTGGTTCTTGACGTGGTGGACGACCTTCTCGATCTCGCTCTCGGCCACCCACGCGCCCTGTACACGCAGAGCCTTTGAGGCTCCCATCGGCAGGAACAGGCCATCGCCCTGACCGATCAGGCGGTCGGCGCCGGGCTGGTCGAGGATGACACGCGAGTCGGTGACGCTCGTCACGGCGAAGGCGAGCCGCGACGGGACGTTGGCCTTGATCAGTCCCGTGACGACGTCGACCGACGGGCGCTGCGTCGCGAGGACGAGATGGATGCCGCTCGCGCGGGCGAGCTGGGTGATACGGACGATCGAGTCCTCGACGTCGCGCGGAGCGACCATCATCAGGTCGGCGAGCTCGTCGACGACGACGAGCAGGTAGGGGTAGGGCTTGAGCACGCGCTCGCTGCCCGCCGGCAGCTGGATCTCCCGCGCGACGACGGCACGGTTGAAGTCGTCGATGTGGCGGAACCCGAACGACGCGAGGTCGTCGTACCGCATGTCCATCTCCTTCACGACCCACTGCAGCGCCTCGGCGGCCTTCTTGGGGTTCGTGATGATCGGGGTGATCAGGTGCGGGACGCCGGCGTAGCTCGTGAGTTCGACACGCTTGGGGTCGATCAGCACCATTCGCACTTCGGACGGCTTCGCCCGCATGAGCAGCGACGTGATCATCGAGTTCACGAAGCTCGACTTGCCCGATCCGGTCGATCCCGCCACGAGCAGATGCGGCATCTTCGCGAGGTTGGCGACCACGTAGCCGCCGCCGACGTCCTTGCCGACGCCGATCGTCATCGGGTGGGTCTGGCTCGTCGCGGCCTGCGAGCGCAGCACGTCTCCGAGGGTCACGATCTCGCGGTCGGTGTTGGGGATCTCCACGCCGATCGCGCTCTTGCCGGGGATCGGCGCGAGGATGCGGACCTCGTTGGATGCCACGGCATAGGCGATGTTGTTGGTGAGCGCCGTGATGCGCTCGACCTTGACGCCGGGGCCGAGCGCGATCTCGTACTGCGTGACGGTCGGGCCGCGCGAGAAACCCGTGACCCGGGCATCCACCGAGAACTGCTCGAAGACGCCCGTGATCGCCGCGACGACGCGGTCGTTGGCCTCGGAACGCGCCTTCGGCGGCGTACCCGCAGCGAGCGCCGTGACGGCGGGGAGGCGGTACGGGGGCGCCGGCGGGCGGCCGTCGTGGTCGTCGCCGAGCGCCGAGATGCCCGGCAGCGTGCCGTCGTCGAGCACGATTTCGCCGCTGTCCTCGCGGATGCCGGTGTCGGCCCCGCGCGCCGCCTTCTTCGCGTGCGCGATGACGGCCGGGTCGATGACCTCGGTCGCGGCATCCGGCAGCGGTGGGAGCGGGGGCGGCGTCGCGATCGCCTGGTCGAACCCACCGTCGCCGGAGGTGCTGAGAAGAGCCGTCAGGTCGTCCGACCCCAGATGACCGTCGGCATCCTCCTCGCGGCCGGTCTTGTTGCGGCGCCACCACGGCGTACCGGCATCCTTCGCGTCGTCGCCCTCGAGCTGCGCCGCGCCGAATGCGACGGTCGGGCCCGTCGCCGTGGCATCCTGAGCCGACGCGTCGGGGCGCTCGGCTCCGAACATCCACGCGTACAGGTCGCCGAGGCGGCGCCCGATGCGATTCGGCGGCGTCTTGGTGAGGATCAGAACGGACAGCACCGCGAGGATGCCGAGGATGAGGTAGGCGCCGACGACCGTCAGGAACGTGAGCGGCTCACCCACCATCCAGCCGAACAGTCCACCGCCCTCACTCAGGGTGGGAAGGCCGGCACTCGGCTGCGGCCGCCCACCGGCGACGTGACAGAATCCCGCGATCGAGAGGACGAAGAGTCCGAAACCGATGCCGATCCGACCGTTGTCGTGCACGGACGGCGGGTGGCGGAAGAGCCACCCCGCCAGCAGCAGGAGGAGCACCGGCATGATGAACGCCACCCGACCGATGAGCGCACCCACCGAGTAGGCGCTGATCGTCGTGCCGATGTCGGTGCCGATCAGGAACCACTCCACCACCGCTCCGACGACGGCGAGGAGCACCAGCAGGAACGGGAAGCCGTCGCGGCGCTGGTCCTTCTCGAGCACCTCCGGGCCGAACGCGCGGAACATACCTCCCGTGGCATGCGCCAGTCCGAGCCACATCCGCACGATGACGGGAGGCTTCTCCACGTCGTCGACGTAGCGCTTGGGTGCGGGTTCGGGCTTGCGGGCGCGCGACGAGGAGCCCTTCGCGGACGCGCGGGCGTTCGTGGGCGTCGAGGTGCTCCTGGCCATCACTCCACGGTACGGCCGAGGGCCGGTGATTCCGCGGATTGACGCGGTGCCGATGCGTCAGCGCAGTCGTTTGACCATCGTGTCGCGCCCGTGTCCGGCCTGCGTCACCGCGAACCCCTCGCTGCGGTAGAGGGTTTGCGCGAAGTTGCCGCGTTCGACCGACAGACTGATGCGACCGAAGCCCTCCGCCCGCGCCCGTTCGCACAGCCGCTGGAGCAGGGCACGGCCGACCCCGTGCGCACGCCAGATCGGACGCACGCCGATGATGAGTTCGGGCACGCCCGTGCCGATATAGCCGAACCCGGGGTCGGTGCGAGGGAGCATCCGATACCATGCCGCACCGACCGGCTGATCGTGGACATCCACCGCCACGTAACCGGCATCGCCCGGGCGCATCCATCCCGCGACGTAGCGGCTGTGGTCGGGATGCGCCATCACCTCGTGACGCGGCCGCGCGCCGCCCTGGCGCCAGTTCGCCGCCTCGACGACCATGTCGCCGAGGAAGGCCCCGTCGGCCTGCGTCGCGGGGCGGATCGAGAAGCTGGCGGCCATGGGTCGAGGCTACCGAGGATCTGTTACGCCTCGATGACGAGCGGAACGATCATGGGCCGGCGGCGCAGCTGCTGGTTGACCCACCGGCCGATCGTGCGGCGAACGACCTGCGACAGCGCGTGCGTGTCGCGCACGCCCGACTGCGCCGCCTCGGTGAGCGCCGCGGCGATCTTCGGCTTGACCGAGTCGAAGACGCTGTCGTCCTCGGCGAAGCCGCGCGCGTGGATCTCCGGGCCCGTGATGATGCGGCCGGTCGCCGAGTCGACGACGACGATCACGGAGATGAACCCCTCCTCGCCCAGGATGCGGCGGTCCTTGAGATCGGCGTCGGTAATCTCGCCGACCGTCGAGCCGTCGACGTAGACGAAACCGAGGTCGAGCTGACCGACGACCTTCGCGACGCCGTCACGGAGGTCGACGACCGTGCCGTTCTCGGCGATGATCGTGTTCTCCGCCGGGATGCCGGTGTCCTGCGCGAGCTTCGCATTCGCCATGAGATGCCGGTATTCGCCGTGCACGGGCATGACGTTGCGAGGCTGCAGGATGTTGTAGCAGTAAAGGAGCTCGCCGGCCGCGGCGTGGCCCGAGACGTGCACCTTCGCATTGCCCTTGTGTACGACGTTCGCGCCGAGTTTCGTCAGCCCGTCGATCACGCGGTAGACGGCGTTCTCATTGCCCGGGATGAGGCTCGAGGCGAGGATGACCGTGTCGCCCTCGCCGATCTCGATCGCATGGTCCATATTGGCCATGCGCGAGAGCACCGCCATCGGCTCGCCCTGCGACCCCGTCGACATGTAGACGATCTTGTCGTCGGGGAGGTCTTTCGCCTTCTTGTAGTCGATGAGGACGCCGTCGGGCACGTGCAGGTATCCGAGGTCTTCCGCGATCGTCATGTTGCGGACCATCGAACGGCCGAGGAACGCGAGGCGTCGCCCGTTCGCGGCGGCGGCGTCGATGACCTGCTGCACACGGTGGACGTGGCTCGAGAAGCTCGCGACGATCACGCGACGCGGCGCCTTCGCGATCACCTGGTCGAGCACCGGGCCGATATCGCGCTCGAGCGGCGTGAAGCCGGGCACGTCGGCGTTGGTCGAGTCGACGAGGAAGAGGTCGACTCCGTCCTCGCCGAGGCTCGCGAACGCGCGCAGATCGGTGAGGCGCCCGTCGAGGGGCAGCTGGTCCATCTTGAAATCGCCGGTGGCGAGCACCGTCCCGGCATCCGTGTGGATGGCGACGGCCAACGCATCGGGGATCGAGTGGTTGACCGCGACGAACTCGAGGTCGAACGGGCCGACCTGCTCCTCCTGACCCTCCTCGACGGTCAGCGTGTACGCCTTGATGCGGTGCTCCTTGAGCTTCGCCTCGACGAGAGCGAGAGTCAGCTGCGAGCCGATGAGCGGGATGTCCTGCTTGAGACGCAGAAGGTAGGGCACGGCTCCGATGTGGTCTTCGTGGCCGTGCGTCAGGACCAGCCCCACGACGTCGTCGAGGCGATCACGGATC
>QFPD01000093.1 GCA_003248845.1 Microbacterium sp.
CGGTTCTGCGTGGCGTAGCAGATGTCGTCGGACGGCGGGTCCTGCAGGTGGGGGAAGCGCAGGCGCAGGCGACGGACGGTCTCCATGGTCTCGTCCACGGAGAGGGTCGTCTGCGACAGCCACACGACCTTCGAAGGATCCTTCACGACGACGGTGTCGGCATCGGCGGGCGAGTTCACGACCGTGACGTGATCGGGCGCTTCGCCGGCGGTGCCCTCGACCTCTTCGTGCCCGTCGTGACCGATCAGGAGGATCTCGTAGTCGCTCTTGGCGAACCGCACCGCTTCACGGTGCACCTTCGTCACGAGCGGACAGGTCGCGTCGATCGCCTGCAGACCCCGATCGGATGCCGCGTTGACGACGGCGGGTGAGACTCCGTGCGCGCTGAACACCACGTGCGCGCCCTCGGGTACCTCGTCCACCTCCTCGACGAAGATCGCACCCTGGGCCTCGAGTTCGGTGACGACGTGGATGTTGTGCACGATCTGCTTGCGCACGTAGACGGGCGCGCCGAAGCGCTCGAGCGCCTTCTCCACGGCGATGACCGCGCGGTCGACGCCGGCGCAGTAGCCGCGCGGCGAGGCGAGCAGCACCTTCTTGGTACCGTCCACCGGGTTATCCTGAAGCCGCCCTCGCGGACCCGGGATGCGGGGCGACGGAAGACGGACGGCTGTGCTGCTCACGCTTCCGATTCTAGAGAGGACTCGCTGGGTGAAGGCCCGGTGCGGCTTCGTCCACCCACGGGAGAGGCAGCGATGACGACATTCGAACCGGCGCCGGGCACCGCGCCGCCGCCCGACTCAGTGCATCCCCGGGACTCCTCCCCCGAGACCCCGACGTCGATCTCGCGCCTCAACGAGACGATCCGCGGCTTCGTCGCGAACTGGGGGTCGGTCTGGGTCGAGGGAGAGATCACGGCGTGGAACCTCCGCGGCGGTCACGTGTTCGGCCGCCTCAAGGACGCCTCGGGCGAGGCGCTCATCTCTTTCCGGCTGTGGTCGTCGACGCTGCAGCGTCTGCCCGACGATCTGAAACTCGGCGACCGGGTCGTCGCGTGCGTGAAGAGCGACTACTTCGTGAAGTCGGGCGACTTCACCTTCACCGTGTCGGCGATGCGGCACACCGGGCTCGGCGATCAGCTCGAGCGTCTGGAACGGCTGCGGGCACAGCTGCGCTCCGAGGGGCTCTTCGACCCGTCCCGGAAGAAACGGCTGCCCTTCCTCCCCCACGTCATCGGCCTCATCACGGGCGAGCGCAGCGATGCGGAGCGCGACGTCCATCGCAACGCCGAACTGCGGTGGCCGCACGTGCGCTTCCGCACGATCCATGCCGCCGTCCAGGGCGACCGGTGCGTCCCGGAGACGATCGCGGCCCTCCGCGCGCTCGACGCCGATCCCGAGGTGGACGTCATCGTCATCGCTCGCGGCGGCGGCGACCCGCAGACGCTGCTCGGGTTCAGCGACGAGAAGCTCGTGCGCGCCGTGGCCGCGGCCTCCCCTCCCGTCGTCTCCGCGATCGGGCACGAGAACGACCATCCGCTCCTGGATGACGTCGCGGACCTTAGGGCCTCGACGCCGACGGATGCCGCTAAGCGCGTCGTCCCGGACGTCGCCGAGCAGCGGGCCATCGTGCAGCAGCTGCGCAGCCGCGCGCGCTCGCGCCTCACACAGCGGGTCACGCACGACATCGCGCAGCTCGACCAGTTGCGCAGCCGCCCCGTGCTGCGCGCACCCGAAGGCATGCTCGTGGCACGCTCGCACGAGCTGTTCGCGCTCACCTCGCGCGGACGCGACGTGGTCACCCGCAGCGTGCACGAGGGCGAGCGACGCGTCGCGCAACTGCAGGCGTCACTGCGCGCCCTCTCCCCCGGCGCGACCCTCGCCCGCGGCTACGCGATCGCGCACACCGAAGGCGGCGTCATCGTCCGGGATGCCACGCAGGCGCCCGCCGGCACAGATGTCATCGTCACCGTCGCAGAAGGCTCCTTCGCGGCGCGATCGGAGGGTCCCGTGGCCGAGGACGCGCCCGCCCCGTGAGCCCGGTCAGCGCGTCGGCACGCCCGGTCTATCTCTGTCGCGGCGCCGTTCTAAGATGGAGATCATGACTGCCGACGCCGCCGCCGACTTGGCGAGCCTGTCGTTCGAGCAGGCCCGAGACGAGCTCGTCCGGGTCATCGCAGAGCTCGAACAGGGCGCGCCGACCCTCGAACAGTCGCTGGCACTCTGGACGCGCGGCGAAGCACTCGCGGCACGCTGCGAGGAGTGGCTCGTCGGAGCGAAGCGCCTGCTCGATGCCGCCCGTCCCGCTGAGGCCGACGCGTGAACCGCCCTCACCCCCTCCCCTCGATCGCGACGGCGGAGTGATGGCATCCGCGCCCCGCATCGTCGCCGAACTCGGCCGTCCCGAGACTCCGCAGGAGACGGCCGATCGCAAAGCCGCGTCGTCAGCCGCCTACCGCTCCAGCAAGACGTTCCGGAACCTCATCGCCGCGCTCCTCGTGACGGTCGCCGTCGTCGCCGTCGTCTATCTCGGCGTCCCGCGTGGCTCTCTCGCCGAGCCCGAGCCCGTCGATGTGGCCGCCGCGGCCGCGCAGGTGTCGGCGTCACTCGAGCACCCGATCCTCGTCCCCGCCGTCCCCGCCGACTGGCGGGCGAACTCGGCGCGCGTGGAGGGTCAGATGTGGCGGGTCGTGTACGCCCCGGCCTCCGGCTACGTGCGTGTCGCGCAGGCGATCGACGCCCCCGACGGATGGGTGCAGACCGAGCTCGGCGGCTATGCGCCGACCGGCTCCGTCACGATCTCCGGCATCGAATGGGATGAGTACCGCATCCCCTCCGCCGGCCGCACCGACTCGGTGTCGTATGCGCTGGCGACGGATGCCGGGAACGACATCGTGCTCGTGTACGGCGACACCGACCCCGACACCGCGGCGATCGCGGCGGGAGGCGTCGCCGACCAGATCCGTGCCCTGCGTGAGGAGACACCATGACCGAACAGGCCGCACCCGCCCGGGAGACTCCCGCAGTCGTCTGGGCCGACATGCGCGCCGGCAACGCCCGATTCGTCGCCGGTGAACCGCACCACCCGAACCAGGACGTCGAGCGTCGCCACCTGCTCGCGGCCGCCCAGACGCCGCGCGCCGCGCTCTTCGGCTGCGCCGACTCGCGCCTCGCGGCCGAGATCATCTTCGACCAGGGCCTCGGCGACCTGTTCGTCGTGCGTAATGCCGGCCAGGTGGCATCCGACTCGGCCATCGCGAGCCTCGAGTACGCCGTCGCCGCGCTCGACGTGCCCCTCATCATCGTGCTCGCCCACGACGCGTGCGGTGCCGTGCGAGCCGCGATCGACTCGACGACACTGGAGAGCCCCGAACTGCCCTCGGGCATCTGGCAGCTCATCGCCAAGATCGTCCCCGCCGCGCGAACCGTGCTGCGGGAGAACGACGGCGTCGACCCCCGCGAGCTCGACGCCGAGGACGTCGGCATCGCGCACCTGCGCAACACGATCGATGACATCCTCGCCTCGTCGCGACTCATCGCCGACGCGGTCGCGGCGGGGCGCCTCGGCATCGTCGGGGCGAACTACCGCTTGAGCGAGGGCACCGCCGTGCCGCACGTGACCGTCGGCATCGCCGACTGAGATCTACGAACCAGTACACACACGAGGACGTGAGATGACCGACACCACCGAATACCGCATCGAGCACGACACCATGGGCGAAGTGCGCGTTCCCAAGGACGCCCTGTACGCCGCGCAGACCCAGCGCGCGGTGGAGAACTTTCCGATCTCCGGCACGGGCCTGGAGTCGACCCAGATCGCCGCGCTCGCCCGTATCAAGAAGGCCGCCGCCCTCGCCAACAAGGAGCTCGGCACCCTCGACGCGGGCATCGCCGACGCGATCGCCGCCGCGGCCGACGACGTCATCACCGGCCGCTACGACAGCCACTTCCCCGTCGACACCTACCAGACCGGGTCGGGCACGTCGTCGAACATGAACATGAACGAAGTCCTCGCGACCCTCGCGACGCAGAAGCTCGGCGCCACGGTGCACCCGAACGACCACGTCAACGCGTCGCAGTCGTCGAACGATGTCTTCCCGACCTCCGTGCACATCGCAGTGACGCAGGCCCTCATCGACGACCTGATCCCAGCGCTCGACCACCTCGCCGTCGCCCTCGAGGCGAAGGCCGAGCTGTGGAAGGATGCCGTGAAGTCGGGCCGGACCCACCTCATGGATGCCACGCCGGTGACGCTCGGCCAGGAGTTCGGGGGCTACGCCCGTCAGATCCGCCTCGGCATCGAGCGCGTGCAGGCGGTCATCCCTCACGTGGGCGAAGTCCCGCTGGGCGGCACTGCCGTCGGCACCGGCATCAACACTCCCCTGGGGTTCCCGCAGAAGGTCATCGCGCTCCTCGCCGCCGAGACGGAACTGCCGATCACCGAGGCGAAAGACCACTTCGAGGCTCAGGCGAACCGCGACGGCCTCGTCGAGGCATCCGGAGCCCTCCGCACGATCGCGGTCTCGCTGACGAAGATCAACAACGACCTTCGGTGGATGGGGTCGGGCCCCAACACCGGCCTCGGCGAACTGCACATTCCCGACCTGCAGCCCGGCTCCTCGATCATGCCCGGCAAGGTCAACCCCGTGGTGCCGGAGGCGACCCTGATGGTGTGCGCGCGCGTCATCGGCAATGACGCGACCGTCGCGTGGGCGGGCGCCTCCGGGTCGTTCGAGCTCAACGTCGCGATCCCGGTGATGGGCACGGCACTCCTCGAGTCGATCCGACTGCTGTCGAACGCCATGCGCGTGCTGGCCGACAAGACGATCGACGGCCTCGAGGCCAACCGCGAGCGCGCCGCTGCCTTCGCTGGCATGTCGCCGTCGATCGTCACGCCGCTGAACAAGCTGATCGGCTATGAGGCGGCCGCCAAGATCGCCAAGCACGCCGTCGCGAAGGGCATCACGGTGCGCGAGGCGGTCATCGACCTCGGCTACGTCGAGCGCGGCGATCTGACCGAGGCACAGCTGGACGAGAAGCTCGACCTGCTCTCGATGACGCACCCGGGGTGATCTGCGCGGGGACCGGCACGGTTCCCCTCTCCCGACGGGCCATAATGACAGGGTGACCCGCTCGATGGCCGTCGGGGGATACCGCCGACGTCACCTCCGCATGCTCGGCCTCGTGCTGGCGGTCGTGGGGGCGGGCTTCGCGGTGACCGCGCTTGCAGTCCTCGGCATCCTCGCGCTGACCGATGCCGACGCCTCCTGGGGCGCGATCGCCGCCTACGGCATCGGAGCCCTCGCGACGCTCGCCGTCACCGCGCTCGTCGGGTGGACCGTCCTCGAGCCGGCGGCGCCGCCCGCGCCCGCACCGGTGGCAGGCGACAGCGCCGAGGCGTCGTTCGAGATGCAGCGCCGCCTCCTGGACGATGTCCGTCACGAGCTGAAGACCCCGATCACGATCGTGCGCGGACACCTCGAGATCATGAATCCCGACGACCCCGCCGACGCCGCCGCCATCCGGGAGCTCGGCATGGCCGAGCTCGACCGCATGACACGCCTCATCGGCGACATCGACCTGCTCGCGGCGGTCGAGGCCGACAGCTTCACGATGAGCGATGTCGATCTCGCGGCGCTGACGCAGCGCGTCGGTGAACTCGTGGCCGTGATCCCCGGTCACACCTGGAGTGTGGAGCAGAGCGCGGGGGGCGTCATCCACGGCGACCGCGATCGCCTCCTGCAAGCGTGGCTGCAGCTGGCGGACAACGCGGCAAAGTACACGCCGGCCGGCAGCGGGATCGAGATCGGCAGCGCCGTGCACCCCTCCGGAGCGCAGCTGTGGGTGCGCGATCACGGCCCCGGCATCCCACCCGCGATGCGCCACCGCGTCTTCCGGAGGTTCGACCGCGGCGCCGGCAAGCGCTCGGTCGGCGGTTCCGGCCTCGGGCTCGCGATCGTCGACACGATCGCGAAGGCGCACGGCGGCCGGTGCACCGTCGCCGACACACCCGGCGGCGGTGCGACCCTGACGATCGAGATCCCACTCGGTACCGGGGCGACCCTTCCCACACCGGTACGCGCCGGTGACGTGGTGACCCAGAGAGAGGCATCCGGATGACACGCATCCTCGTCGTCGACGACGAACCGCACATCGTCTCCCTCGTGACGCGGGCCCTCCGCGCCGAAGGCTTCGACACCGTCAGCGCCGACGACGGCCAGGAGGCGCTGGATGCCGCGCAGGGCGATGACATCGACCTCGTCATCCTCGATGTCGGCCTGCCGTCGATGGACGGGTTCGACGTCCTGCGCGCGCTGCGCGCGCAGGACGGACGGATGCCGGTCATCTTGCTCACCGCCCGATCCGGCACGTCCGACACGATCGAAGGCCTGGATGCCGGAGCCAGCGACTACGTGCCCAAGCCTTTCTCCGTCGCTGAACTCCTCGCGCGCGTGCGTTCACGGCTGCGGGAGCGCACCGGCGCGATCACGATGGTGCTGACGCACGGCGATGTCACCGTCGACCTGCTCGCCCGGCGCGCGACGGTGGCGGGGCGCGAAGTGGACCTGTCCGCACGCGAGTTCGCTCTGGCCGAGCAGTTCCTGCGGCATCCGAACACCGTCCTCACCCGCGAGCAGCTCTTGAGCCGCATCTGGGGCATGGACTTCGATCCCGGGTCGAACGTCGTCGACGTGTACGTGCGCTACCTGCGCGGCAAGGTGGGCAGCGACCACATCGTGACCGTGCGCGGCGAGGGCTACCGCTGGGAGTAGCCCTCGCCGTCACGCGTCAGCTCAGTTCGCCCTGCTCCAGCAGATCGGTGACGAGCGCGGCGATCGCGGAGCGCTCCGAGCGCGTCAGGGTCACGTGCCCGAACAGGGCGTGGCCCTTGAGCGTCTCGATGACGGAGGCGACGCCGTCGTGGCGGCCCACGCGGAGGTTGTCGCGCTGACCGACGTCGTGAGTGAGCACGACGCGCGAGTTCTGTCCCATGCGGCTGAGGACCGTCAGCAGCACGTTCCGCTCGAGCGACTGCGCCTCGTCGACGATCACGAACGCGTCATGCAGCGACCGGCCGCGAATGTGCGTGAGCGGGAGCACCTCGAGCATCCCTCGCGCGACGACCTCTTCGAGCACGTTCCCTGAGACGACCGAGCCGAGCGTGTCGAACACAGCCTGCCCCCACGGGTTCATCTTGTCGCCCTGGTCGCCGGGCAGGTAGCCGAGCTCCTGCCCGCCGACGGCGAACAGCGGCCGGAAGACGATGATCTTCTTCTGCTGCTGCCGCTCGAGAACCGCCTCGAGGCCCGCGCACAGCGCGAGCGCCGACTTGCCCGTGCCCGCTCGGCCTCCGAGCGACACGATCCCGACCTCGGGGTCGAGCAGCAGATCGATCGCGATGCGCTGCTCGGCCGAGCGCCCGTGCAAGCCGAAGACGTCTCGGTCACCGCGCACGAGTTTGTAGCCGCCGTCGCCCGTCACTCGGCCGAGGGCCGAGCCCCGTTCGGAGTGGAGGATGAGCCCCGTGTT
>QFPD01000001.1 GCA_003248845.1 Microbacterium sp.
CTGAAGAACGTGCTCACCGGCAAGGTCGTCGACCGCACGTTCAACGCGGGCGCCAAGGTCGAGATCGAGAGCGTCGACCGCCGCGACTTCACCTACCTCTACAACGACGGCGACAGCTTCGTCTTCATGGACGTCGACAACTACGACCAGCTGTCGGTGGGGGCTGCGACCGTCGGCGACGCCGCGAACTTCCTGCTGGAGAACCAGCAGGTGCAGATCGCGCTCAACAACGAGAACCCGCTGTACGTCGAGATGCCCGCCTCGGTGGTCCTCGAGATCACGTACACCGAGCCGGGCCTCCAGGGCGACCGCTCGTCGGCCGGCACGAAGCCCGCGACCGTCGAGACCGGCTACGAGATCCAGGTGCCGCTGTTCGTCGAGCAGGGCACGAAGGTCAAGGTCGACACCCGCACGGGCGACTACCTCGGCCGCGTCAACTGACGCGGCGCTGACGCATGAGCGCACGCTCCAAGGCGCGCAAGCGCGCCCTCGACATCCTCTACCAGTCCGACATCCGCGGCGATGAGCTCGCGGTGACCCTCGCCGCCGAGGCGAAGCGCGCCGCGAGCGAGCCGGCGCGCGAAGCGTCCTGGCTGTACGCGCGCGAGATCGTCGACGGCGTCATCGACAACCAGGATGCGATCGACGAGCAGATCGTGACGCACGCGCGTGACTGGAAGCTCGAGCGGATGCCGGCGGTGGATCGCGCGATCCTGCGCATCGGCGTGTGGGAGATCCTCTACAACGACGAAGTTCCGACGGCGGTCGCTATCGACGAGGCGGTGGAACTCGCCAAGGAGTTCTCCACCGACGACTCGGGTTCGTTCGTCCACGGCGTGCTCGCGCGCATCGACCGCGCCGGCTGACCTCTACGTCCGCCTGATCACCGAGTCGACGGTCAGGGCAGCGCGTCGAACACGCCGCCCGCGATCTCGAGGGCGTCGCCTCCGACGCCCATGAGGTCGCCGACCGCGAACCCGATCTCGACGAGTCCACCGAGCGCGTCGGCGATCTGGAGCAGATCGAGGGTGCTGGCGGCGACCTCGCCGAGCGCGCTCAGGCTCGTGGCATCCATCTCGTCGTAGGCGATCTTCAGGTGCGCGAGCCATTCGCGTTCGACGCCGAACACGACCGCCCACGGCAGCAGCTTCTCATCGAGGAGGTAGGTCTCCACGGGGCCCGGCCGCGACAGCGCGCCGGTCGGCGACTGCAGCACGCGGAGGCGGTCCGCCTCGGCGAGGGTCAGATACTGCCGGAGCCCGTCCAGGTGCGTTCGACGTGAGTCGGCCTCGGCGGTGGGCACGCGCCGCTCGCCCGGCGGGATCACGCACAGGGCTACGACGAGCAGGAGCACCGCGGCGAAACAGGCGGCTCCCGGCATCCAGGCACCCGCGACGAGGGTGAGCGCGGCGGCCGGGACGGCGATCATGAGGAGGAGCACCGCGGCGACCCGCACCGTCAACCGCGCGCGGGTGCCACGCGGGCGCAGCAGTCCCCGGCGCGTAAGCGCGGCGGCGCGCCGGTCGACGTACGCGCGCACGCGGCGACCGACGGCGCGGCGGTCTTTCGAGAACCGGCGCAGGCGCTCGCGGGGATGGCCCGGGCCGAACAGGGCTTCGAGCAGCTCGGTCTGGGCGGACGTCAGCGCGACGCCCTCGACGAGCTCCACGCCCACTGCGATGCGACCGCGCGGGCCCGTGTCGGCAACGAGGCGTACCGCTCCTGTGGTCGCGAGTTGGAGGAGCCCCGCCGCGACGGCGCGTCGCTCCCGACCGACGAGAATCGCGTCGTCGACGACATCAGCCGATCGCTCCGCCGGTGCGAACGGGGTGAATTCCGCGATGAGCGAGCGCGGCAGCGCTGTTGCGCGAACGCGCGCGACGAGAGCGCACGCGAGTAGAACGGCGCCGAGGAGGGCGAGCGCGGTCGCGATGGGCACCCGCCCAGTGTAGGGACGGCAGGATGGATTCCATGGATTCCTGGCGCGCTGTGCTGTTGCCGACCGCGCCCGAGCCCGCGCAGCAGCTCGCGCTCGGCGTCGAGTTGCGCGTGCGCGAATCGGCCGCGGCGGCGCACTGGGGCGCACGTCGCGTGCGCGCGGCGACGCCTCGGGATCTTTCGAGGGAGGATGCCGGGGCGGAACTACTCGTCGGCCTCCGCCCGCTCTCGCGCCGCGAGCAGTCCGGGTCGTGGGCGCGCACCGGCGTCTCTTGGGATCTGCTGCGTCGCGGCGGCGGGGCGTTCTCTCGAGCGCAACGCGAGTGGTTCGTCGAGCTCTACGGCATCGCGCACGACGCCCGCCTGCTCGCGGGCCCGCGCGATGACTCCAACTGGGTCACCCTCGACGCCGTCACGTCGCCCCTCGTCTGGAAACACCTGGACGCGGCGCCCGCCCGCGCGATCCCTGTCGTTCCGGCGGGCAAGGGGCAGGTCGTGCAGCTCGCGACGCCGGCGACCGCCGCCGTGCGCGTGCGCCCTGCGGCGCGGGGCGCGCTGCGACTCGAGGCCGAGATCACGATCGGGGAGACAATACTCGATACTCGTACGGTGCACCCCGTCGGCCGCTCGGGTCTGTACGCCGCGCGGGCGGCGCGCGATGGCATCCACCTCACCCTCGCCGCCGCCGACCTCGGCGACGGCGTCCGCGCGCTGCTGGCCGCGCCCGACGGCGTCGTCGTGCCCGCCGCCGACGTCTCCGCCTTCGCGCGCGAGGCGCTCCCGCTGCTGGGGCGGGAGAACACGATCCTCCTGGCGCCCGGCGCGACGCTCCCCGAACCCGACCCCTCGACGCTCGTCGTGACCGTCTCGTTCGGAACCGGGGACACGCTGACCTACCGCCTGGAGTGGTTGCGCGAGGGCGTCGATCGCGAGCCGTGGAGCATGCAGCGGTCCGGTGATCTCGTGGAGGAGGATCTCCGGGTCGCCGTCGCCGAAGCGTGGGGACGAGCGTCCGACGTCCCGTTCGCCGCTTCGTCGGACCTCGAGGGGGTGGATGCCGCGGAGTTTGCCGCACTCATCCTTCCCGCCCTGGAGGAGCGCGAGCACGTCCGCGTGGAAACACGCGGGCGCCGGCGCGAGTACCGCGAGCTGCGCGGCGACCCGCGCATCACGGTGAAAACAGTGGAGAGCCCGGACCCTGACTGGTTTGACCTCGGCGTGCTCGTCGAGATCGACGGGCGCAGCATCCCCTTCACTCCGCTGTTCACCGCGCTTGCTCTGCGCAGGAAGAAGCTGCTGCTCGTCGACGGCAGCTACTTCTCGCTCGCGCACCCCGCCCTCGCCCGCCTGCGCGATCTGATCGACGAGGCCGCCGAGCTCGCCGAGTGGGAGACCGGGCCGCGTATCAGCCGCTACCAGGTGCCGCTGTGGGAGGCGTTCGAAGACCTCGCCGACGAGGCACAGCCCGCGGTCGCGTGGCGCGCCGCCGTCGCGGCGCTGCGTGAGAGCGCGCCCGGCGAGCGCACGCCCGTGCCCGACGGGCTCAATGCGCACCTGCGGCCCTATCAACGGGACGGACTCGATCGCCTGGCGCTCTGGTGGCGGCACCGCGTGGGGGGCATCCTCGCGGACGACATGGGCCTCGGCAAGACGCTGCAGGTACTCGCGCTCTTCGCGCACGCGCGCGCCGCGGAGGCAGCGGCGACCAGCGAAGGCGACGACGGCAGCGGTGCACGGCGGCCGTTCCTCGTCATCGCACCGACGTCGGTGATGGATACGTGGCGGGCGGAGGCGGCGCGGTTCACGCCGGATCTGCGCATTCACGTGCAGGACGCCACGTTGCGAAAGACCGGGACCCCCCTGGAGGAGCTCGACGCCGACGTCGTGGTGACGTCCTACGGGCTCCTCCGCCTCGACGAAGACGCCTATGCGGCTCGCGCATGGGGTCTCGTCGTCCTCGACGAGGCGCAGTTCGTGAAGAATGCCGCGACCCGCCAGCACCGCGCCGTGCAGCGCTTGCGCGCCGACACCGTGATCGCCGTCACCGGGACGCCGCTCGAAAACTCGCTCACCGAGTTGTGGGCACTCCTGTCGCTCACGTGTCCGGGCTTGTTCGCGTCGGCGCGCCGGTTCCGCGAGGACTACGTGAAGCCGATCGAGCGCGGCAGGGTGCCGGAGAACGAGGAGGGCTCGGACTACCGCGCCGCGCGCCTCGCGCGGCTGCGCGCGCGCCTGCGCCCGTTCGTCCTGCGGCGCACGAAAGAGCTCGTGGCACCGGAACTGCCGCCCCGGCAGGAGCAGGAGCTGCGGATCGAGCTGAGCGCCGCGCACCGCGCGATCTACGACACCACGCTGCAGCGCGAACGACAGAAGGTGCTGGGGCTGCTCGACGATCTCGATCGCCATCGCTTCATCGTCTTCCGCTCGCTGACGCTGCTGCGCCGACTGGCGCTTTCACCGTTGCTGATCGACGTGGGGGATGCCGCAGGCGCGCACTCCCGCAGCATCCGCTCGGCGAAGCTCGAGGCGCTGCGGGAGCGCCTCGTCGAACTCGCGGCGGAGGGGCACCGCGCGCTCGTGTTCAGTCAGTTCACGTCGTTCCTCGACCTCGTGCGCGCTGACCTGGATGCGCACGGCATCGCGTACGCGTACCTGGACGGCTCCACGCGGCGGCGTGCAGAGGTCGTCGAAGCGTTCCGCGGCGGGGAGGCTCCGGTGTTCCTCATCAGCCTCAAAGCGGGCGGGTTCGGGCTCACGTTGACGGAGGCCGACTACGTCTTCCTCCTCGATCCGTGGTGGAACCCCGCCGCCGAGGCGCAAGCTGTCGATCGCACGCACCGGATCGGACAGACGCGGCCCGTCACGGTCTACCGGCTGATCGCGAGCGGAACGATCGAAGAGAAGGTGCTCGCCCTGCAACAGCGCAAGGCGCGCCTCTTCCGCGCGGTCGTGGGGGACGACGATGCGCTGGCTCGGGCCCTGACGGCGGAAGACATTCGGGGGCTGCTCGAGCCCTGAGCGCCGTGCACGCGGACGGGCTATTCCCGGCCCGCCGCCAGGATCGTTCGCCAGCCGCCGCGTAGACTCGTCGTCGCTCGTCGCCCGCCCCTGCAGGAGGTCACCCATGCGCATCACAGGACTCGGCCACGCCGGCATGTTCATCGAGACGACCGGTGGTTCGATCCTTTGCGACCCGGTGATCGGGCCGAGCTTCTTCGGTTCGTGGTTCCCCTTCCCCGACAATCGTGGCCTCGACTGGGAGCGTTTCGGCAAAGCGGACTTCCTGTACATCTCGCACCGGCACCGCGATCACTTCGACCCCGTGCTGCTGGAGCGGTACGTGCCGAAGGACGTCCGCGTGCTCCTGCCGGCTTACCCGACGGACGACCTCGAGGTCGACATCCGCGCGCTGGGGTACGAGAACATCGTCTACACCCAGCCGGGCGAGGTCCTCGAGTACGACGGGGGCCTGAAGATCATGGTGACACCGCTGCGCGCGCCGAGCGACGGCCCCATCGGCGACTCGTCGCTGTCGGTGGACGACGGGACGGCATCGATCCTCAACCAGAACGACTCGCACCCCCTCGACCTCGAGAAGCTGCTGAGCTTCTCGAAGCCCGACGCGTACTTCACGCAGGTGTCCGGCGCCATCTGGTGGCCCATGGTCTACGACCTCGAGCTCGAGGCGAAGCAGAACTTCGCGCAGCTCAAGCGCGACGCGCAGAACAAGCGCGCGATGTACTACATCGAGAAGGTCGACGCCGCGCACGTCTTCCCGATGGCGGGGCCGCCTATGTTCCTGCGCGATGACCTCTTCCGCTACAACGGCCTGGGTCTCGACAACGAGTCGATCTTCACCGACCAGCGCCAGTTCCTCTCGCACATGCGCGACGTGCGGCCGGAGCAGAAGGGCTACGAGTTCGTCCCCGGCACGCAGGTCGACCTCGACGGCGGTGACGTGACGGTGACGCAGACGCTCTACACGCCCGCGGAGATCGACCACATCTTCGACGAGAAATGGGAGTACCTGGCATCCCAGCGCGACTCCCGCCAGGGCGAGGTCGAGGCCGAGATCGCGCGGCGTGCGCCCGTTCTGCCGCCCGAGGAGATGCTCGCGGCGATCAAGGAATGGTGGGAGCCGCTGCTGCGCAGGGCGCGCACGATCCGAATGGGCGTCGGCGGCAACGTACGGTTCCGCATCGGCGAGCTCGACATGATCGTCGACTTCCCGAAGGCCAAGGTCCGCGAGTACGCGGGGGAGGAGTGCATCTACTGGTACACGATCCCCGCTGACCTCGTCTCGACGAACATCCGCGACCACGAGATCGACTGGTCGAACTCGATCTTCCTGTCGATGCAGTTCGAGGTGGGGCGTTCGGGCAAGTTCAACGAGTTCCTGACGACGTTCCTGAAGTGCCTGTCGCGCGACCGGATCGAGTACGTCGAGAACTGGTACGCCGAGCAGTCGGACCAGAGCGAGGATGCCGAGATCGACGGCTGGACCGTGCAGCGCCGCTGCCCCCACCTGCGCGCGGACCTCACGAAGACCGGCAAGATCGAGGACGGCGTGCTCACCTGCGCGCTGCACGACTGGAAGTGGGACCTCGCGTCCGGCCAGTGCCTGACGACCCCGGGGCACCCGATCCGGTCGTCGCGCGTCGTGGAGACCGCGTCCAGCGCCGTCGGTGGTTGAGTAGCCGCCGCAGGCGGCGTATCGAAACCACGGGTGCGCGAGATCACGTCCGCAGCACGAGCTGCTTCAGCCGCACCCGCGATGTCGTGACCGCCCGCCACCGGTGGTCGCCGCCGTGCCACGGTGGGGCTTTGACCTCGGGCACCCCGGTATTCATCCGGATCTGCCAGCCGATCCGCTCGAGGAACCGGTGGTGGTACCAGCAGAGCAGCACCCCATTGTCGGTGTGGGTGGGCCCACCGCGGGCGTGTTCGGTGACGTGGTGGATCTCGCACCAGCCGGCCGGCGTGCCGCAGCCCGGAATGACGCAGCCGCCGTCGCGCAGGGCGATCGCGCGGCGCTGGTGCCGATTGAAGACGCGCTCCTCGGTGCCGATCGCGACGATGCGCCCGTCGTCGCCGCTCACGATGCGCTGGATGACGCCGCCGCACGCGATGTGCCGGGCGACCGCGCCGCTCACAGGCTGGTCGCAGCCGTCTGCGTGGGCGTAGCCGGTACCGGATGCAAGGTCGCTGGCGGTGACCGAGACGACGAGGGTGGGCGCGTGCCCGCCGATCGTGGGCAGCCGGCCGCTGGATGCCGCGACGCCGAGAACCGCCGCGAGCGCATCGTGCTGCTTCTGCCCGCGCGTGCGGTCATCGATCGCGGGCAAGGGCAGCAGGTCGCCCTTCTCGTCGAGGGCGAACGGGTCGTCGAACTGCACCGACGGCGCGAGCTGCGCGTCGAAGATGGTCTGCAGCTGAGCCGCCACCTCGGGCAGCAGCAGCCCGCGGGCGGGCACGCCGTGCGCGGTCGGCGTGCCGAGCACGAACGAGCGCTTGCGGATCGCCGCGCGCTCGCGCGGCTCGGCGCCGTCCTGATCGAGGGCGATCGACCACGTCTGCGCGTGGATCGCGAGCACCGCGGCGCAGGCGGGCGGCGCGCCGTCGGGTCCTTCGCCGCGGGCCTCGGCGACGACGACGTCGGCGGCCGCTCGTCACGGACGCCCGTCTCGGAGCGCCGCATGACCTCGCCCGTCGCGTCGACCAGCAACGCCTCGACGAGGCGCTGGATGCCGCCGAGCGCGCTCAGCTGCGCCGCGAGCTCGTTCTCGGTCGCCCGCTGCAGGGCCCACGCCGACCCGCATTCCGCGACGAGCGCCGCGACCTGCGACTGCAGGTCTGCGAGGGGCTGCGACAGAACGTCCATACCGTCAATTCTGCCGAGGGGGTCCGACACTGCGACTCGGAAAACAGCAGGTCCACGCTCGAAAACGGCTGTCGAAGATGAGAGTTCCCTCATCCTCGCAGATCCCGCTCCCATAGAGTGGGAGCAGTCTGTCCCGCGCTCTCCTCGAAGGCCCTCCGTGCTCAATCACGCCACGTTCATCTGGAACGCCGCCGACATCCTGCGCGGCACGTACAAGCAGCATCAGTACGGCGACATCATCCTGCCGTTCACGGTGTTGGCGCGGCTCGATGCGGTGCTCGCGCCGACGAAGCAGGCGGTGCTGGCGGCATCCGCGGGGTATGGGCCCGACATCGAGCCGCCGCAGGCCATGCTTCGGGCCAAGGCTGGGCACGCTTACTCGTTCTGGAACCGCAGCCGCCACGACCTGGCGTCCCTCTCGGGAGACCCCGACAACCTCGAGAAGAACCTGCGCGACTACGTGCGCGCGTTCTCGCCGAACGTGCGCGACATCTTCGAGAAGTACAAGTTCGACGAGGCGATCACCGACCTGTCGATGCACGATCTGCTGCTGCAGGTGCTGCAGCACTTCGCGAAGGTGAATCTGCATCCGGATGCCGTCAGTAACGAGCAGATGGGGCACATCTTCGAGGAGCTGATCCGCAAGTTCGCCGAGGCGAGCAACGAGACCGCGGGTGAGCACTTCACTCCGCGCGAGGTGATCGAGCTGATGGTGTCGCTTCTCGTCGAAGGCGACGAGAGCCTGATGACGCCGGGGATCGTGCGCGAGGTCTACGACCCGACGGCGGGGACGGGCGGCATGCTGTCGGTCGCCGCCGACCGCATCCACGGTCACAACGCGAAGGCCCAGGTGAATCTGCTGGGGCAGGAGATCAACCCGGCGTCGTACGCGATCTGCAAGGCAGACATGGTCGTCAAGGGGCAGCCGATCGAGAACATCGTGCTCGGGAACACGCTCACCGATCCGGCGTTCGAGGGCAGGACGTTCCATTACGGGCTCTCGAACCCGCCGTTCGGCGTCGACTGGAAGCAGTTCCGCGCGCAGATCGAGACCGAGCACAAGGTCGCCGGCTTTGCGGGACGGTTCGGTGCGGGGCTGCCGCGCGTGAGCGACGGGTCGCTGCTGTTCCTCATGCACCTCATCTCGAAGCTCCGCGAGCCGAAGCCGGGGGAGGATGCCGCCGTCGCCGGCCGCGGTGCGATTGTGCTGAACGGCTCGCCGCTGTTCACCGGCGGGGCGGGGTCCGGGGAGTCGAACATCCGCAAGTGGATTCTCGAGTCGGACTACCTCGAGGCGATCGTCGGGCTGCCGACCGACATGTTCTACAACACCGGTATCGCGACGTACGTGTGGGTGCTCAACAAAGACAAGCCGGCTCGCCGGCGCGGACGCGTGCAGCTGATCGACGCGACCGGCATGTACGAGAAGATGCGCAAGTCGATCGGGTCGAAGCGGCGGGTGCTGTCGGAGGATCACATCACCGAGATCACGCGCCTGTTCACCGCGTTCGAAGAGTCGAAGCACTCCAAGATCTTCCGCACCACCGACTTCTTCTACCGCACGATCACCGTCGAGCGACCGCTGCGCCTGAACTACGCACTCGCGGCTGAGCGCGTCGAGAAGGCCCTCGCTTCGCGCCCCGTGCAGAAGTGGGATGCCGCGCTGCGCACCGCCCTCGCGCGGGCACTCTCCCCGGTGGCTGAACAGGCGCAGCGAGTCGAGACGTCCCGCGCCGCCTTCACCACCGCGCTCACCGACCTGCTCACCGAGGCGGACATCACCCTGACCTCCGCGCAGCTGAAGACCCTCGTCTCCGAGCTCGGCGAGCCCGACGACGAGGGCGAACTCGTGACGGCGGCGGGCAAGCCCGTCGCGGATGCCTCACGCCGCGACACCGAGAACGTCCCGTGGGACGAAGACATCCACGACTACCTCGACCGCGAGGTCAGGCCCTTCGTGCCGGATGCCTGGATCGACGAGTCGAAGACGAAGGAGGGCGCCGAGATCCCCTTCACAAGGCACTTCTACGAGTACGTGCCTCCGCGCCCCCTCGCGGAGATCGATCGCGACCTCGACGAGGTCCTCGGCCGCATCCGTGCCCGCCTGGAACGGGTGAAGGCGTGAGCTTCAAGACTGTCGAGCTCCGCCGCATAGCGGCGATCGTCAACGGCGGCACGCCAACGCCGAGCGCTGAGAACTGGGGTGGCGGGGTTCCCTGGGCGACCCCCGTGGACCTGGGCAGGGTGAATGGCGGAATTCTCGGCCGCACCGAGCGGACTCTTACTGCGCACGGCGCCGCAACCGGTTCCACGGTTGTGCCTGCGGGGTCGGTTCTCCTCTCGACTCGCGCCCCGATCGGTTACACCGCAATCGCCAGGTCGGCGGTCGCGTTCAATCAAGGGTGCAAGGCACTCGTTCCTCGGGTAGGTGTCGACTCCCGCTTTTTAAGGTACGCAGTTCAAGCATCTGAGGCCGAGCTCGTCGCAGCCGGTCGAGGTTCGACATTTCAGGAAGTCAACGGCGCCGATGTTGCTGCTCACTGTGTCAGCATCGCGGCCGCTCACGAGCAGCGGCAGATCGCGGACTACCTCGACCACGAGACCGCCGAGATCGACGCCTTCATCGCCGACCTACACGCACTCAAGGCGGGGCTGAACGAGCATCGAATGGCGGAGCTCGCGGGCTTGCTTTCCTATCCGGGCGACGTATTCCGCCCTGACTCGTCGACGCTGACGTCTCTGAAGCGCCTCGGCTCGATCACGCTAGGAAAGATGCTTGATCCGGCCAGATCGACTGACGACACTCGGTGGCCATATCTGCGGGCGGCCAACGTCCAGCCGCTCGGACGGCTCGAACTCGCCGACGTCAAGACGATGCGTTTCACGCCTGCTGAGCGGGCGTGCTTGGATATCAAGGCTGGCGACGTGCTGATCGTCGAGGGTGGGCAGGGCGGGTACGGTCGAGCGGCCTACGTCTCCGCGGACCTGCCAGGCACGGGCTTTCAGAACTCGATTGTGCGGTTTCGTCCAGCGCCGACGACCGATGGCCGCTACGTTGCGTACGCACTGCAGCTGCTGCGACACTCCGGATACATCAAGACCGTCGCCTCGGTCACGTCAATGCCCCATTTCACTGCAGAGAAGGTCGCGATCGCTCCGGTTCCTCGGGTGACTCTCGAGCGCCAGCGAGAGGTCGCGGACGCGCTCGACCTGCGGTGGGCTGAGATTGATGAAGCGATAGACGATATCGACGCGGCGATCTCGCTCGCTAAGGAGCGGCGGGCGGCGCTCATCACCGCGGCCGTGACGGGGCAGATCGATGTGACGACGAAGGGTAGCCGTGAGCACGCAGATCTCTGAGACCGAGTTCCAGGCATCCATCGTCGCGCACCTCGCGGCGCACGGGTGGGAGGTCGGCACCTCCGATCGCTACGACCGCGAGCGGGCGCTGTACCCCGACGATGTGCTCGCGTGGCTCGCACTCGACGACGAGAAGAACCTGCGCAAGATTGTCACCGGCGACACCGACACGAAGGGGCGCACGCGCGTGCTCGACAGGCTCGCGGCATCGCTCGGCGTCGACGAGCAGCACGGCGGCGGCACGCTCACGGTGCTGCGGAAGGGTTTCGACGTTGTGGGCGCCAAGCGCTTCCGCATGATCCAGCAGCCGCCCGCCGACGATCGCAACCCCGCGATGACGGCGCTGTACGGGCAGAACATCCTGCGCGTCGTGCCCGAACTGCGCTACTCGACGAAGAAGGACGACCGGCTCGACCTGGCGTTCTTCGTCAACGGTGTCCCCGTGGCGACGGTCGAGCTCAAGACGAACTTCGCGCAGAGCCTGCCCGCTGCGATCGCGCAGTATAAGCGCGACCGCCACCCGCAGGGCGAGCCCCTGCTGACCGCCGGGCGCGGCGCACTCGTACATTTTGCGCTCACGCAGGACGACATCGCGATGACGACCCGGCTCGTCGGCGATGCGACCGCCTTCCTGCCCTTCAACCGCGGCAACGACGGAGGCGCCGGCAACCCGCCGAACGGCGAGAAGCCCCGCACCGCCTACTTCTGGGAGGACGTGCTCGACCGCGACGCGTGGCTGCAGATCCTCACGAAGTTCGTGTACACGAACCACGAGAAGCAGACCGATCCGCTCACGGGAAAAGTGACCTACCGTTCGCAGATCCGCTTTCCGCGCTTTCACCAGTGGCGCGCGGTCACCGCCCTCACCGCCGCGGCACGCGCCGACGGACCGGGCCACCGCTACCTCGTCCAGCATTCGGCGGGGTCGGGCAAGACCGACTCGATCGCGTGGACCGCCCACCGGCTCGCCGCCCTGCACACGCCCGCGGGCGAGAAAGTCTTCGACTCGGTGTTCGTCATCGCCGACCGGCAGGTGCTCGACAGGCAGCTGCAGGATGCCGTCGACCAGCTCGTCACCGCGACGGGCACGTTCCAGGCGATCACCCGCGGGTCTGAGCGCTCGAAGACGGCCCAGCTCGCCGAAGCGCTCGCGTGGGGTGTCCCCATCATCGGCGTGACGCTGCAGACCTTCCCGCACGCGCTGCAGCAGATCCGCGAGGAGGGCGGGACGCTCGCGGGCAAGCGGTTCGCCGTCATCGCCGACGAGGCGCACTCATCGCAGTCCGGCGCCGCCGCCGGCAAGCTCAAGGAGCTTCTCTACCTCGGTGAACGCGTCGACATCGACGACGACGAACCCGGCGCCGACCAGGACGCCCTCATCGCAATGGCCGCGCACGCCGACAGCGCACGGCGCCTCAGCTTCTTCGCCTTCACGGCGACACCGAAGGCGAAGACCCTCGAACTGTTCGGCACGCGCGCCCCAGACGGCACGCCGCGCCCGTTCGACCTGTACTCGATGAAGCAGGCGATCGAAGAGGGCTTCATCCTCGACGTGCTCCGCGGCTACACGACCTACGACATGGCCGCCCGTATCGCGAAGCGCGCCGCCGATGCACACGGCGGCGCGCACGACGACGGCGAGGAGATCGACGTGCGCAAAGGTACGCGCGCGTTCATCGGGCTCGTAGAGCTGCACCCCACGAACATCACCTCGAAGGTGGCGGAAATCCTCACGCACTTCCGCGAGGTCGTCCAGCCCGAGCTCGGCGGGCGCGCCAAGGCGATGCTCGTGACCTCATCACGTGCGGCCGCGGTGAAATATGCGCGCGCGTTCGATAAACTCGCCGGCGAGCGCGGCATGCCGGTGCGCGCCCTGGTGGCCTTCTCGGGGGAGGTTCCCGACCCCGACGTGACGCCGTTGCCGGGCGTCACGGTGAAGTCGGTCACCGAGGCATCCATGAACCCCTCGCTCAAGGGCCGTGACCTCGCCGACGTGTTCGCCCAGCCCGACCACCACGTGCTGATCGTCGCGAACAAGTACCAGACCGGGTTCGACCAGCCTCTTCTCGTCGCGATGTACGTCGACAAGCAACTCTCCGGCATCTCTGCGGTCCAGACCCTCTCGCGCCTGAACCGCACGAGCCCCGGCAAGGCGAACACCTACGTGCTCGACTTCGTCAACGAACCGGAGAGCATTCGCGCGGCCTTCCAGGAGTACTACGAAGACGCCCACATCGAGACGGAGTCCGACCCCGACCTCGTGGCGAACGTGCTGGCGAAGCTCGACGCCGTCGGCATCTTCACGTGGGCCGAGGTCGACCGTGTGTGGGAGGACTGGTCGCGCACGACCGCCGCGCACAACGCCCTCTCTGCGCATCTCGACCCGGCCGTCGAGCGGTTCCGGCAGCGGTGGACGGCGGCCCTGCAGGCGGGCGACGACGAAGAGCACGACCGCCTCGCCGACTTCCGTTCCACGCTCGCCCAGTACGTCACCGCCTACGCCTTCTTCGCACAGATCCTGCACTTCGGCGACCCGCGTTACGAGAAGCTCTCGGTCTTCGCCGACCTGCTCGGCCGGCGCCTGCGCGCGCTGACCGACGGCGGCGCCGACGCCGATGCGGTGGACGTGTCCGACATCGTCCTCACGCACTACAAGCTCGAGAAGCTGAAAGCCGAGGACCTCGCACTCGAGTCCGGCGAGGCCGACGGGCTGAAGGGCCTCACCGAGGCGGGCCTCGCGCAGATCCGCGAGCGCGAGCGCGCGTCGGCATCCGAGCTGATCGAGAAGGTCAACAAGTACCTGGGCGACCTCGACGCCAAGGACGAATACAAGGTCGGACTCATCGAGACGCTGCTCGCTGAGGCCGCGGAGGACGCGGGTCTGTCCGAGCAGGCGCGCAACAACTCGAAGATCGACTTCATCAACTCTCCCGCGCTGCGGATCGTGCTCGAAGACGCGCTGTGGAAGCACGAATCGGCCAGCGCCGAGGTGCTCGCGGCGGCCCGTAAGCTCGACGGCGGCCAACTCGTGCAGTTGATGATCGACTGCGGGCTGTTCGAGCGACTGCGCGACCGTCCGGCGAGCTGAGGTCCGCCATGCGCATCACGCCGCTGGACCTCGTCGACATCTTCGTCTACGTCGTCGTCTTGAACCTCGTGGCGCAGTTCTTCCCGGGCGTCGTGAGCGAGAGCTTCGCCACGTCGCTGCTGACCGCGATCATGCTCAAGGTCGTGCTCGAGGTCGTGCTCCTGGTCAAGAAGTCGGTGCTCTCGCGTCTGCGCGCGGCATCCCGGCCGCTCCAACGAGCGACCTCGATCGCGATGCTCGTGCTGATCCTGCCCGGCAGCAAACTCGTCCTCCTCTGGCTCGAAGACGCGCTCCTGGGCGACGCCGTGAGCCTGGGTGGGTTCTGGTCGGTGACCGTCCTCGTCTTCGCGTTGACCGGTGCGCGCGCGGGTGTGCGGGCGCTCTTCGTCCGGTAGGCTGAATGCGTTACACCCGCAACCTTTAACTCCGTCCCGTGAGGCGGAGAAGGGAGCAGCGCATGGTCACGCCCGATTCCGTTCGGACAGTGATGCACGCCGCCGACATCGCCCGCGCCCTGACTCGGATCTCGCACGAGATCCTCGAGTCCAACAAGGGCCCCGACGACCTCGTGCTCCTCGGCATCCCGACCCGTGGCGTCACGCTCGCGAATCGTATCGGCGGTCTCCTCGCCGACATCTCCGGAACCACCGTGCCGGTCGGAGCGCTCGACGTCACGATGTACCGCGACGATCTGCACCGCAACCCGACGCGCGCGCCGCATCCGACGTCCATTCCCGCGGGCGGAATCGACGGAAAGACGGTCGTGCTCGTCGACGACGTGCTGTTCTCCGGCCGGTCGATCCGCGCCGCGTTGGACGCGCTCGGTGACATCGGCCGCCCGGCCGCCGTGCGCCTCGCGATCCTCGTCGACCGCGGGCACCGGGAGCTCCCGATCCGCCCCGACTTCGTCGGAAAGAACCTGCGCAGCGCCCGCAGCGAGCGTGTCAACGTGCACCTCGCCGAGACCGACGGCATCGAAGAGGTGACGATCGCATCATGAGGCACCTCCTCGACACCAAGACGCTCAGCCGCGCGTCCGCGCTGCAGATCCTCGACGTCGCCGAAGACATGCGCGACACGCAGTCGCGCGAGGTCAAGAAGCTGCCGACGCTGCGCGGCAAGACGGTGGTCAACCTCTTCTTCGAAGACTCCACGCGAACGCGGATCTCCTTCGAGGCCGCCGCCAAGCGCCTCTCCGCAGACGTCATCAACTTCTCCGCGAAGGGTTCGTCGGTCAGCAAGGGGGAGTCCCTCAAGGACACGGCCCAGACGCTGCAGGCGATGGGTGCGGATGCCGTCGTCATCCGCCACGGCGCGTCAGGGGCTCCGCGCACGCTCGCCACCAGCGGCTGGATCACCGCCGGCGTCGTCAACGCCGGCGACGGCACCCACGAGCATCCGACGCAGGCTCTTCTCGACGCGTTCACCATCCGCAAGCGCACGTTCGGCGACGACAGTCGGGGGCGGGATCTCAGCGGCATCCGGGTCGCGATCGTCGGCGACATCCTGCACTCGCGCGTCGCGCGCTCGAACGTGTGGCTCCTCGCGACGCTCGGTGCGCATATGACGATCGTCGCGCCGCCCACCCTCGTGCCGCAGGACATCTCGGCGTGGCCGGTCGAGGTGTCCTACGACCTCGACGACGCGATCGGCGCCGGCCCCGATGCGATCATGATGCTCCGCATCCAGCTCGAGCGGATGAGCGCCGCCTACTTCCCCACGGAGCGCGAGTATGCGCGTCGCTGGGGGCTCGACCGGGCGCGCCTCCAGGCACTGCCGGAAGGTAGCATCGTCATGCACCCCGGACCCATGAACCGCGGGCTGGAGATCTCCGCCGACGCCGCCGATTCGCCGCGTTCGACCGTGCTGGAGCAGGTCGCGAACGGCGTCTCGGTGCGCATGGCGGCGCTCTACCTGCTGCTGGCCGGCGAACGGAACGAACAGCGCGACACGACGACGCAGGAGGACGCCCGATGACGTACCTGATCAAGGGAGCCCGCCTGAGCGGCGGGGATGCCGCGGACCTGCTCATCACGGACGGCGTGATCGTCGAGGTCGGCGCCGGCCTCTCGCGCGCGGGTGCGACCGTGATCGACGCCGACGGGCTCATCGCCCTGCCGGGGCTCGTCGACCTGCACACGCATCTGCGCGAGCCCGGCTACGAGGCATCCGAGACGATCCTTTCGGGGTCGCGCGCCGCTGCGGCGGGCGGGTACACGACCGTGTTCGCGATGCCGAACACCTCTCCCGTCGCCGACACGGCCGGTGTCGTCGAGCAGGAGCTCGCTCTCGGCGAGGCCGCCGGCTACGTCCACGTCCAGCCGATCGGCGCCGTGACGGTCGGACAGAAGGGCGAGCGCCTCGCGGAGCTCGGAGCGATGGCGTCGTCCCGCGCGCGTGTGCGCGTCTTCAGCGACGACGGCTTCTGCGTCTTCGACCCGCTCATCATGCGACGCGCGCTGGAGTACGTGAAGGCGTTCGACGGCGTCGTCGCGCAGCACGCGCAGGACCCCCGCCTGACCGAGGGCGCTCAGATGAACGAGGGGACCGTCTCGGCCGAGCTGGGGCTTGCGGGCTGGCCCGCCGTCGCGGAGGAGGCGATCATCGCGCGGGACGTGCTGCTCGCAGAGCACGTGGGCTCCCGCCTGCACGTGTGCCACCTCTCCACCGCAGGCTCCGTCGACATCATCCGGTGGGCGAAGAAGCGTGGCGTGAACGTCACCGCCGAGGTCACGCCCCACCACCTGCTCCTCACCGAGGAGCTCGTGCGCGGCTACGACGCGCGCTTCAAGGTCAATCCGCCGCTCCGCCGCGACGAAGACGTGATTGCCGTGCGCGAAGGCCTCGCGGACGGCACGATCGACATCGTCGCAACCGACCACGCGCCGCACCCCGACGAGAGCAAGTCATGCGAGTGGCAGGCCGCCGCGAACGGCATGGTCGGCCTCGAGTCTGCGCTCCGTGTCGTGCACGAGGCGATGGTCTCCACGGGCCTGCTCGACTGGGCCGGCGTTGCCCGCGTCATGTCGGCCGCACCCGCACGCATCGGTCGCCTCACCGGTGCTGGGACGCCGCTCGAGGTCGGCGCACCCGCGTCCCTCACGCTCTACGACCCGTCGCCGGCCCGCGTCTTCTCGAGGGACGATCTGCGGGGGAGCAGCGTCAACTCTCCGTACCTGGGCCGGGAGCTTCCCGGTGACGTGCGTTGGACGCTCTTCCGCGGTGCGGTGACAGTCGCCGACGGCGCCGTGGCCGAGTCGATGACGGCGGTCGACGCATGACCCGCGAGGGCGCACTCCTCGTGATCCTCGCGGTCGTCGTGGTGCTGATCGCGCTCGGCGTGCTCGCCTGGCGACGCCGCACTCGACGGGACGGCGACCTCCGGGCCCCCGTCGGTGAGATCCCGACCGGCGCACGGACGACATCGGCCGCTTCCGGCTTCTACGTCGCCACGACGCCCCACGACGAGCCGCTCGAGCGCCTCGCGATCGCCGGGCTCGCCTTCCGGTCGCGGGTCGACGTGACGGTGACCGATCACGGGATCGCGTTGGAGCTCCCGGGCGCCGCCCCGCTCTTCATCCCGATCACCCAGATCGCCGGCATCGACCTCGCGCGGGTCGCGATCGACCGCGTCGTCGAGACCGGCGGCCTCGTCCGCCTCACCTGGCGGGCGCAGCACGGCGAGCACGACAGCCGGCTCGTCGACACCTACCTCCGGCCCCAGGATGCCTCGGCGCGCGCGCTCGCGGACGCGATCGCCGCGACGTTGCCGCTCGCCCCGGCATCCGCCCCGCACACTTCACCCACCGACGCTTCGACGGGAACCGACGCATGACCCCCATCCCCTCCTTCACCACCGACCCCGCCGTCCTCGTGCTCGAGGACGGGTCGCGCCACCCCGGTCGTGCCTACGGCGCCCGCGGCGTCACCCTCGGAGAGGTCGTCTTCGCGACCGGCATGACGGGCTACCAGGAGACCCTCACCGACCCCTCCTACGCCGGACAGATCGTGCTCCAGACAGCGCCGCACATCGGCAACACCGGTATGAACGGTGAGGACCCCGAGTCGCGCCGCATCTGGGTCGCCGGCTACATCGTGCGCGATCCCTCGCGCGTCGTGTCCAACTGGCGCGCCGACGAGTCGCTCGACGATGCGCTCGTCCGCGACGGCATCGTCGGCATCTCGGGGGTCGACACGCGCGCCATCACGCGTGTCCTGCGCTCGGCGGGCTCGATGCGCGGCGGGGTGTTCTCCGGCGAGGCCGCCGCGCTGGATGCCGAGGAGCAGCTGCGCCTCGTCCGCGAAGCCCCTGAGATGTCGGGCCAGAACCTCTCCGCCGAGGTGTCCGTCGCCTCCGCCGAGGTCACCCCGGCGACGGCCGAGCGGATCGGCAACCTCGCCGTGCTCGATCTGGGCGTCAAGCAGGCCACGATCGACAACCTCGCCGCGCGCGGCTTCGACGTGCACGTGCTGCCGCAATCGGTGACGATCGACGAGATCCGCGCGATCGATCCGGTCGCGGTCTTCTACTCCAACGGTCCCGGCGACCCCGCGGCATCCGGCGACCACGTCGCGCTCCTGCGCGCGGTGCTGGATGAGCGCCTGCCGTTCTTCGGGATCTGCTTCGGCAACCAGCTGCTCGGTCGCGCCCTCGGATTCGGCACCTACAAGCTGCCGTTCGGGCACCGTGGCATCAACCAGCCCGTCCTCGACAAGCACACGGGGCGCGTGGAGATCACGGCGCACAACCACGGTTTCGCCGTCGATGCGCCGCTCGAGGGTGAGGTGGACTCGCCGAACGGCTACGGCCGCGTCGAGGTGAGCCACATCGGCCTCAACGACAACGTCGTGGAGGGTCTGCGTGCCCTCGACATCCCCGCGTTCAGCGTGCAGTACCACCCCGAGGCCGCCGCCGGACCGCACGACGCCAACTACCTGTTCGATCGCTTCGCCGATCTCGTTCGCTCGACCCTGGAGGCCAGCAAGTAATGCCCAAGCGCGACGACATCAAGGGCGTCCTCGTCATCGGGTCGGGCCCGATCGTCATCGGCCAGGCCTGCGAGTTCGACTACTCCGGCACCCAGGCGTGCCGCGTGCTCCGCGAGGAGGGCGTGCGCGTCATCCTCGTGAACTCGAACCCGGCCACGATCATGACCGACCCCGACTTCGCCGATGCGACGTACATCGAGCCGATCACCCCGGCGGTCATCGAGACGATCATCCAGAAGGAGAAGCCCGACGCGATCCTGCCGACTCTCGGCGGCCAGACGGCCCTCAACGCCGCGATGGCCCTGCACGAGCAGGGGATCCTGGAGAAGTACGGCGTCGAGCTCATCGGAGCGAAGGTCGACGCGATCCGCAAGGGCGAGGACCGTCAGATCTTCAAGCAGCTGGTGCTGGATGCCGGGGCGGACGTCGCCCGCTCGGTCATCGCCCACACGATGGACGACCTCCTCGCCGGCGCTGCCGAGCTCGGCTACCCGCTCGTCGTCCGGCCGTCCTTCACGATGGGCGGGCTCGGCTCGGGCTTCGCGTACGACGAGGACGACCTCCGCCGCATCGGCGGTGCGGGCCTGCGCGACTCGCCGACGACCGAAGTGCTCCTCGAGGAGTCGATCCTCGGGTGGAAGGAGTACGAGCTCGAGCTCATGCGCGACACCGCCGACAACACGGTCGTCGTCTGCTCGATCGAGAACGTCGACCCCGTCGGCGTGCACACGGGCGACTCGATCACCGTCGCACCCGCCCTCACCCTCACCGACCGTGAGTATCAGAAGCTCCGCGACATCGGTATCGACATCATCCGCGCCGTCGGCGTCGACACGGGCGGCTGCAACATCCAGTTCGCCGTCGACCCGGCGACCGGGCGCATCATCGTGATCGAGATGAACCCGCGCGTCTCGCGCTCGTCGGCGCTGGCGTCGAAGGCCACCGGGTTCCCGATCGCGAAACTCGCCGCGAAGCTCGCGATCGGCTACCGGCTCGACGAGGTGCCGAACGACATCACCCAGGCGACACCGGCGAGCTTCGAGCCGACGCTCGACTACGTCGTCGTGAAGGTGCCGCGCTTCAACTTCGAGAAGTTCCCGAACGCCGACACCACGCTGACGACCACGATGAAATCGGTCGGCGAGGCGATGGCGATCGGCCGCAACTACACGACGGCGCTCCAGAAGGCGCTGCGCTCGCTCGAGAAGCGCGGATCGAGCTTCCACTGGGGTCCCGAGTCTCGCAGTGTCGAGGAACTGCTCGAGATCGCGAAGAAGCCGACCGATGGCCGCATCGTCGTGCTGCAGCAGGCCATGCGGCTCGGCGCCACGGTCGAGCAGGCCTTCGAGGCGACGAAGATCGACCCGTGGTTCCTCGACCAGATGGCCCTCATCAACGAGGTCGCCGCGTTCGTGCAGAAGGCTCCTGAGCTGGATGCCGCGACCCTCCGCCTCGCGAAGGAGCACGGGTTCTCGGATGCGCAGCTCGCCGAGCTCCGCGGGGTCTCGGAGCCCGAGATCCGCGGCATCCGCCACAGCCTCGGCATCCGGCCCGTCTACAAGACCGTCGACACCTGCGCGGGGGAGTTCCCGGCGCTGACCCCCTACCACTACTCGAGCTACGACTACGAGACCGAGGTCACGCCCTCCGAGCGGCAGAAGGTCGTCATCATCGGCTCGGGGCCGAACCGCATCGGGCAGGGCGTCGAGTTCGACTACTCGTGCGTGCACGCGTCGTTCGCCCTCGCTGACGCGGGGTTCGAGACCATCATGGTCAACTGCAACCCGGAGACCGTCTCGACCGACTACGACACCTCCGATCGCCTCTACTTCGAGCCGCTGACCCTCGAGGACGTGCTCGAGGTTCTGCACGCGGAGAGCGCGTCGGGTGAGATCCTCGGCGTCGTCTGCCAGCTCGGCGGGCAGACCCCGCTCGGGCTCGCGAAGGGGATCGAGGAGGCGGGCTACACGATCCTCGGCACCTCGCCCGCCGCGATCGACATCGCGGAGGAGCGCGAACTCTTCTCGCAGCTTCTCGACCGCGCCGGGCTCATCGCCCCGCGCCACGGCACGGCCACGGACGAGGCGGGCGCCATCGCGATCGCCGAGGAGATCGGGTACCCGGTGCTCGTGCGCCCGAGCTTCGTGCTCGGCGGCCGCGGCATGGAGATCGTCTACGACACCGAGAGCCTGCGCGACTACTTCGTGCGCACGGCTGGCGAGGTCGTCATCGAAGAGGGCAAACCGCTTCTCGTCGACCGGTTCCTCGACGACGCCGTGGAGCTCGACGTCGACGCGCTCTACGACGGACACGAGCTCTACATCGGCGGCGTCATGGAGCACCTCGAAGAGGCCGGCATCCACTCGGGTGACTCGTCGTGCACCCTGCCGCCCGTCTCGCTCGGACGCACCGAGATCGACCGCGTGCGCACCGCGACCCTCGCGATCGCCGAGGGCGTCGGTGTGCGTGGCCTGCTGAACGTGCAGTTCGCCGTCTCGGCGGGCGTGCTCTACGTCATCGAGGCGAACCCGCGCGCGAGCCGCACGGTCCCGTTCGTCTCGAAGGCCCTCGGCATCCCCCTGGCGAAGGCAGCGAGCCGCATCATGGCGGGCGCGACGATCGCAGAGCTCAAGGACGAGGGTCTCCTGCCGGCACAGGACGGGTCGCGTGTTCCGCTGGACGCGCCCGTCGCCGTCAAGGAGGCGGTGCTGCCGTTCAAGCGGTTCCGCACCGCCGACGGTCACACCGTCGACTCCGTCCTCGGCCCCGAGATGCGCTCGACGGGCGAGGTCATGGGAATCGACCGCGACTTCCCGACGGCGTTCGCGAAGAGCCAGGCGGGCGCCTACGGCGGGCTCCCGACCTCGGGCACTGTGTTCCTCTCCGTCGCGGACGACGACAAGCGTGCCGTGATCCTGCCGGCGCACCGGCTGCAGGAGCTCGGCTTCCGCCTGACCGCGACGGAAGGCACCGCCGAGATCCTCGCGCGCAACGGCATCCGCGTCGACGTCGTGAGCAAGTACTCCGACACGCAGGAGTCGGGGGAGCGCAACGTCGTCGACCTCATCAACGCGGGCGAGATCGACATCGTCGTGAACACGCCCTCGGGGGGGATCGCGCGCGCCGACGGCTACGAGATCCGCGCGGCGGCGGTCGCGGCCGACAAGGCGCTCTTCACGACGATGGCGGTACTGGGTGCCGCGGTGAGCGCCCTGCCGGTGCTGCGGGAGGGCTTCGACGTGAAGAGCCTGCAGGAGTACGCGCAGGATCGCGCCGAGCGCCTCGCGGAGGTCGGTCGGTGAGCTTCGGCGCGCGGCTGCGGGTCGCGCTCGACACGCACGGACCCCTGTGCGTCGGGATCGACCCGCACGAGGCGCTGCTGCGCGCGTGGGGGCTGGATGCCTCGGCATCCGGGGCCCGCGAGTTCGGCCTGCGCACGGTCGAGGCCGCAGCCGGACGGGTGGGCATCGTGAAGCCGCAGGTCGCCTTCTACGAGCGCTACGGCTCGGCCGGGTTCGCGGCGCTCGAGGACGTGATGGCAGCCGCGCGCACGGCGGGGCTCCTCGTCATCGCCGACGCCAAGCGCGGCGACATCGGCACGACGATGGACGGCTACGCCGCGGCGTGGCTCGTCCCCGGCGCTCCGCTCGAGTGCGACGCGGTGACCCTCAGCCCCTACCTCGGCACCGATGCTCTGCACGGGGCGCTCTCCACGGCGCTCGAGCACGACAAGGGCGCGTTCGTCCTCGCCGCGACGAGCAACCCCGAAGCGGCGGCCGGTCAACAGGCACGGATCGACGACGAGGAGACGGTCGCCGAGCGCGTCGCGCACGATGTCGCGGCGCGCAACATCGGGGCCCCCGGCTCGCTCGGCTCGGTCGGACTCGTCGTCGGTGCCACCGTCGATCGGCGTGCTTTC
>QFPD01000371.1 GCA_003248845.1 Microbacterium sp.
ACACCCGCATCGGCGGCGAGCGCACGCAGGGCGAGGTCGACTGGCGCGAGCAGATCGACATCGGCCCGGAGCGGGGCGTCGTCACCGACGCGGACGCACCCGACTTCGCCCGCCTGATCGGTCCGAATCTGTGGCCCGACGCTCAGCCCGAGCTGCGCGAGGTCGCGACCGAGTGGCAGGAGCATCTGGCGGGCGTCGCACGGAAGCTGCTGCGCGCCTGGGCGCTCGCCCTCGGCGCACCCGAGACGTACTTCGACGAGCACTTCGGCGAACCGGCGACGCTCCTCAAGATCGTCCGCTACCCCGGTTCACGCGAACCCGAGCCCCAGCAAGGCGTCGGCGCGCACAAGGACTCGGGCGTTCTCACTCTGCTCTGGGTCGAACCCGGCAAGGGCGGTCTGCAGGTCGAGCGCGACGGCGAGTGGGTGGATGCCCCGTCGGTGCCCGGCGCGTTCGTCGTCAACATCGGCGAGATGCTCGAGTACGCCACGGGCGGCTACCTCACCGCAACGAACCACCGCGTCGTGTCGCCGCGGTTCCCGGACGACCGCATCTCCGTTCCGTACTTCTTCAATCCCGCCCTCGACGCGCGGCTGCCTCTCATCGACCTTCCCGCCGACCTCGCTGCCGACGCGCGGGGAGTGACGCAGGATCCGTCGAATCCGATCCACTCCCTTTATGGCGAGAACGCTCTCAAGTCGCGCCTGCGCGCCCACCCGGACGTCGCCGAGCGCTGGCACGCCGACCTCGTGGCCGCTCGCGCATAGACCGTGCGCTCACGACGAAGGCCGCCCACACCGTGGGCGGCCTTCTCAAGAATGTTTTGCGCGATTGAACGCTGGTGCGTTGCTTATCGACGGAGACCGAGGCGCTCGATGAGCGAGCGGTAACGGTTGATGTCGACATCCTGCAGGTAACCCAGCAGGCGGCGGCGCTGACCGACGAGCAGGAACAGGCCACGACGCGAGTGGTGGTCGTGCTTGTGCTCCTTGAGGTGCTCGGTGAGGTCCTTGATGCGCTGCGTCAGCATAGCGACCTGCACCTCGGGGGATCCGGTGTCACCGGGGTGCGTCGCGTACTCTTCGATGATCGCCTTCTTGTGATGCGTGGGCTCTCTTTCTCCGCGGCCGATCCAACGGCAACCTGAAGAGTCTACCAGCGCGAGGGATGCCGCAGCGAATCCGCGCCCCGCGGTGGCCGGTAACCTCGATGAGTGAGCATCCCGAAGCGCCTTCCCCGCCTGCGGCGCGATCATTTCATCGATCTGCGCCCCTTCCGGGTGAGCCCCGCGTTTGCTCGCCTGTGGGTCGGTTCGACGCTCGCCGGGCTCGGCGGTCAGCTCACGATCGTCGCCGTCATGCTGCACGTCTACGAGCTCACCGGCGATACGTTCGCCGTCTCGATGGTCGCCGTCGTCGGGCTCGTCCCGATGATCATCGCCGGCCTCTACGGAGGAATGCTGGCGGATACCTTCGACCGCCGCCTCGTCGCTCTGCTCGCGGCATCCGTGACGTTCCTCTCCACCCTGCTGCTGGCGATCCTCGCGTGGTCGGGGCACGAGAGCGTCGCCTGGCTGTTCGTCCTCTCCGCCGTGAATTCGTCGGCGAACTCGATCGTCGGGGCGACGAAGTCGGCGATCACACCGCGCCTTCTCCCCCGCGAACTGCTGCCGGCCGCGGCAGCGCTCCAGGGCATCACCGTCGGGATCATGGTGATGGCAGGCCCGGCGCTCGCGGGCGTGCTCGTCGCGTTCACGGGCTACGCCTGGACATACTCGATCGACGTCGTGCTCATGACGAGCCTGTTCCTCGGTCTCTGGACGCTGCCCCGCATCCGCCCCGAGGGTGAGATCGTCCGTCCGGGACTCGAATCGCTCCGTGATGGGCTGAGGTTCCTGGGGCGCGCACCGAACATCCGCCTGCAGTACATCCTCGACATCACAGCGATGACGTTCGGCCACCCGATCGCCCTCTTCCCGGCGATCGGCGCCGTGCTCCTCGGGGGCGGCGCCATCACGACGGGAGCCCTCACGGCCTCGATCGCGGCGGGCGCCTTCGTGTCGAGCCTCTTCTCGGGGCCGATCGGACGCTACCGCTGGCACGGGACCGGCATCCAGCGCTCGATCCAGGTGTTCGGCGCGGCGACGGCGGTCTTCGGGCTCGTCCTCGTCGCGGGCGCCCTCGGCTGGTTCGCTCCGCTGCGGGTCGACGAGACGCACGCCAACCTCGTGCTCATCGTGCTCGCGATGATCGCGCTCGCTCTCACCGGAGCCGCCGACAACGTCAGCGCGATCTACCGTTCCACGATGATGCAGGCCGCCGTCCCCGACACGATGCGCGGACGCCTGCAGGGCGTCTTCATGGTCGTCGTCGCGGGCGGGCCGCGCATCGGAGCCCTGTACGCGGGCACACTCGCGACCCTCACCGCGCTCTGGATCCCGTCGCTCGTCGGCGGGCTCGTCATCGTCGCTCTCGTCGGCGTACTGGTGCGGCTGAATCCCGGTTTCCGCGCGTACGACGCGGAGCACCCCGTCCCCTGATCCGCGCTCGACTGCCGCAATCCGGCTCATATCGGTCATCGTGGTCTCCTGCGTGCACCGGTGTCCGCACCCTGTGCCGGATGGTCTGGGGATCGAGCTTCCTGTTCATGAAGGTCGCGCTCGAGGGGATCTCGCCCGCACAGGTGGTGTGGGGACGGCTGCTGCTCGGCGGAATCACGCTCGGCGTGTTCGTCGTGCTGCGTCGCGAACCACTGCCGCGACGCCTCGCCGTGTGGGGACATATGACCGTCCTCGCCGTCTCGTTCTGCGTCGTGCCGTTCCTGCTCTTCTCGTGGGCGCAGCAGCACGTCACGAGCGGCCTCGCGAGCATCTATAACGCCACGACCCCGATCATGACGGCCATCATGGCG
>QFPD01000094.1 GCA_003248845.1 Microbacterium sp.
GTCGGCCGACCGCGAAGGCACCCGCCGGCGACCCGCGCGGCACTGTTCATCGCGAGGGCACCATTCGTTAACCTTCGAGCGGCAGGATCGCACCGGTTCTGCGCCGCACGTCCGAAAGGATGCCGCGGCATCCTGTCCCCCGCCGAATCCCTCCGAGAGGTTTCCTGATGCGCGAAGTGTTCCACCAGTCGCTCGAAGACGTGCAGGCGCGTCTCGTCGAGATCTCCGAACTCGTCACCGTCGCGATCGACAAGGCGACCCGCGCGTTCGGCTCGAGCGACGTGGCGCTCGCCGAAGAGGTCATCGAGGCCGACGCGATCATCGACGAGAAGGCCGTCGAGCTCGACGAGTTGGCGATCCAGATCCTCGCTCGCCAGCAGCCCGTCGCCCGCGACCTGCGCATCGTCGTCGCAGCGCTGCGCGTCAGCGCGTCGCTCGAGCGGATGGGCGACATCGCCGAGCACATCGCACAGCTGACGCGCATGCGCTTCCCCGAGCGGGCGATCCCGAAGGGGTTGAAGAACACCTTCACCAAGATGGGCGAGCTCGACGTCGAGGTCGCGCGTACCCTCACCGAGCTCCTGCGCACGGAGGACCTCTCCCTCGTCGAGAACCTCCGAAGCCTCGACGATCAGCTCGACGACGGCCACCTCTCCGTCTTCGAGAAGGTCCTGAGCGAAGCGTGGAAGGGCGAAGCCGCCGCGACGGTCGACGCGACCCTCGCGAGCCGCTACCTGGAGCGCTTCGCCGACCACGCCGTATCGGTCGCGAAGAAGGTCGCTTATCTCGCGACGGGCGACTGGCGCCCCGACACCGAGACGATCGCTGTGATCGTCGCGGCGGGCGGTGAGGCTCCGGAAGCCTGAGCCTCACCCCGCGAGAACGAGGGAGGGGGATGCCGCGCGGCATCCCCCTCCCTCGTTCTGTCGCTCAGGTCACTTCTTGCCCTGATTCGCGACGGCGGCCGCACCTGCGGCGGCGGCCTCGGGGTCGAGGTACTCGCCGGGGCCGATCGGCTCGAAGTTCTCGTCGAGGCGATAGACCAGCGGGATGCCGGTGGGAATGTTCAGCTCCGCGATGTCGGCGTCGGAGATCTTGTCGAGGTGCTTCACGAGTCCGCGCAGCGAGTTGCCGTGCGCCGTGACGAGCACCGTCTTGCCGGCGGCGAGGTCGGGCTTGATGTCCGACTCCCAGTACGGCAGCATCCGGTCGATGACGATCGCAAGCGACTCGGTGCGGGGCACTTCACCGTCGATGCCGACGTAGCGCGGGTCGCCCACCTGGCTGTACTCGTCGTCGTCCGCGAGCGGCGGCGGCGGAACGTCGAACGAGCGACGCCACAGCATGAACTGCTCGTTGCCGAACTCCTCGAGGGTCTGCGCCTTGTCCTTGCCCTGAAGGGCGCCGTAGTGGCGCTCGTTGAGACGCCACGTGCGCTTCACGGGGATCCACAGCCGGTCCGCGGAGTCGAGGGCGATGTTCGCCGTCTGGATCGCACGGCTGAGAACGGAGGTGTGCAGGACGTCGGGCAGGATGCCGGACTCCTTGAGCAGTTCGCCGCCCCGGGCGGCCTCTGCGCGGCCCTGCTCGGTGAGCCGGACGTCGACCCAGCCCGTGAACTGGTTGGTCTTGTTCCACTCGCTCTGCCCGTGGCGGAGGAGGATCAGCGTGTAGGGAGCGGTCATGCTCGTCATCCTACCGATCGCCCGCTGGCATCATGGGGGGATGACGCCGGAGAAACACCCCGCCGTGCGCGGGGCTGCCGGCCGCGGCCACGTCGGGCAGATCACCCGCGGCACCACCAACACGAACCGACTGCGCCGCGTCGACCGCTGGATCGCGCGGCACCCGGTGCTGCGCCGCACGCCGGACCCGCTCGTCGTCGACCTCGGCTACGGCGCGAGCGGCGTGACAGCGCTCGAGCTCGAGGCGCGGCTGCGCGGTGCGCGACCGGACGGCGAGGTCGGTGTCCAGGTTGTGGGGCTCGAGATCGACCCCGCGCGCGTCGCGCGCGCGGACGCGCAACTCGACGAGGTGCGTGCGGGACGCACGCCCTTCGCACCCGACGCGCGGGTGTCCTTCGGGCGCGGCGGGTTCGAGGCGCCTCTTCCGGGCGATTTCGGCGCACGACGTCCGGCGGTGATCCGTGCGTTCAACGTGCTGCGACAGTACGGCGAGGGCGACGTCGCGGGCGCATGGGCGCTCATGTGCGCCCGGCTGCAGCCGGACGGCATCCTCGTCGAGGGCACGTGCGACGAACTGGGCCGCGTCTGCACGTGGATCGAAGTGGGCGCGGATGCCGCGCCGCGCTCGCTCACGCTGTCGCTCCGGCTCGCGGGGCTCGACTCTCCCGCGATCGCCGCCGAGCGTCTGCCGAAAGCGCTCATCCACAGGAACGTACCCGGCGAGCCGGTACACGCATTCCTGCGCGCTCTGGATGCCGAGTGGGTGCGCGCCGTGGCATCCGCCCCCTTCGGCGCCGTGCACCGCTGGCGCACCGCGCTCGACGCGCTCGCCGCGGCCGGCTGGCCCGTGCAGGGACGCTCCCGCTGGCGCCTGGGCGAGGTGACCGTTCCGTGGACGGCCGTCGCCCCGCTCGGCTGACGACGCGCGCGGCCGTTCAGGTGCGCGGCAGGGCGTCGCGCGCGTCGGCGGCGGGCATGCCCGCCGCCATCATCAGGTCCACGGCCAAGGGGCGCAGCGCGCCGATGAGGTTCTGGTCGACGCTCGACGATCCCGCGGCGAGCGCCGCCGGATCGAGCCGGGAGGCGATGGCACGCACCGCCTCGCGCGCAGCCGGTTCGTAGGAGATGTCGTCGATCGACTCCGCGACGAGCCGGGCGCCCGCACCGAGCTCCGCCAGGAGGTCGGCGGCGACGGGGCGCGGCACACCGTCGTCGCACAGGTAGACGATCCGGCGGCCGATCACCCGCAGATTGCGGCTCGCGAGGTCGAGCTGGGTGCGGATGCGCTCCTGCCGATCGAACTCGGTGCGCTGACGGCGCAGAAACGGCGAGAGGCGCGCGACGGCGGCCCCCGACTCGATCGCGACACGCCACTGGTCGATCAGGTCCTGCAGCGCGCGCGCCTTCTCCAACCCGCGTTCCGCCCGTGCACGGTCGCCGCGACGGAGTCCCTGCACGAGCGTCGCGACCGCGCGGTCGAAGTCGGCGAAGACATCGGCGCCCTCGGCTGCGACCGCGCGCAGCGGGCTCCGCGGCACGAGCGCTGTCACGAGCAGCGCGGCCACGCCTCCGATGACGCCGTCGGCGAGGCGCAGGAACGGGACGCTTGCGGGAATCACCATGACGATCGCCGCCTGGATCGCCGCCGCGACGGCGAAGGCGGGCTGGGCCGAGAGGAAGCGCGCGACCAGCAGGCTCGCCGCGAGCGTCAGCCCGAGCTGCCACCACCCGATCCCCGCGACGAGCACGATGAGTTCCGCGATGAGGATGCCGAGGACCATGCCGACGACCGTCTCCGCCACCCGACGCGGACGCGCATCGCGCACGAGTCCGAGGCTCGAGATCGTGACGGTCGCCGCCAGCAGCGGTGCGGGATGGCCCAGCACGTAGTGCGCGAACGCAAAGGCGCCGGTCGCGGCCAGGACGATCTGCGCGATCGCGCCGAGGGAGCCCCGCACACGGTCGAGACCGCGGCGCGGCGAGATCCGCCCGCGCAATCCGGTCGGCACTGCACGCGTGTCCGCGGGAAGCTCCGACGGACGCTCGGGCACGTTCACGGCGTCCCGCTCAGCGCCGGCGCGAGAGCCGCGGGAGGCGCGGCACAGCGGCGGTGCGGCCGGCGTCCGGAGGCACGATCGGCTCCTGCGCGGCGGCGATCTCGCCGTCGCGCACCCGCACGACGAGATCGGCCTCGACCGGCGTCGTCCGTTTCACGTAGGCGAGGGCGATGGGACCCTCCTCGTGGTGGCGAGCGACCGAGGTCACGACCCCGACCGGCTCGTCATCGAGAAGCACCTCAGCGCCCGGCTCGGGCAGCACGGCATCGCTGCCGTCAAGGTGCAGAAAGACGAGGCGTCGCGGCGGATGCCCCAGATTGTGCACCTTCGCGACCGTCTCCTGACCGCGATAGCAGCCCTTGTCGAGGTGTACCGATGTGCGCAGCCAGTCGGCCTCGTGCGGGAGGGCGCGCCCGTCGGCTTCGCGCGACGCGCGCGGCCGCCAGGCCGCGACGCGGAGCGCTTCCGCAGCGAGCTCCCCCGCCACCGCCGGCGCAGTCGACCTCTCATCGCCACCCGCGGCGATCCGGGCGTATTCGGCGACACCCACGATCGCCTCCGCCCAATCGCGGTCGACGCCGGGGTGCGGGTCGGTGGCGGCGTACCCCCACCCGCCGGCGGTCACGCCGGGCCAGGGGTCGTGCCACACGGCGACGGACGGCAGCGCCGAGACGGCGCTGCCGGTTCCGCCGACGACGCGGTAGGTCTCCGCAGCATCCTCGACCTCGACCCGCAGCCGGAACCGCATGCGTGTGAGCCACGCTGCGAGGTCGCCCGCGCGCGTGCGATCGACGATCAGCCACGTGCGTTCGCCGTCATCCACGACCGCGGCCGCGTGCTCGACGTGCCCCTGGGGGTCGAGTACGAGCAGCTCCGTGCTCTCACCTGCGGTGAGCGCGGTGAGCGCCTGCGAGGTGATCGAGTCGAGCCAGCTGAGCCGGTCGGGGCCGGTGACGGTGATGACCGCGCGAGATGCGAGCGGCGCGATCGCCCGCCCGGCGGCGAGTTCGCGCTGCTCGCGCGCCGGCGAGCCCAGGTGGCTGAGCGCGGCACCGTCGAACACGGCGCCGGGCAGCGCGGCGAACGGATCCGTCATCGCTGCGCGCTCACTCGGCCCGCGCCAGCCGCGCCGACGCGTGCGACGACAACGCGCCGCCGAGAGCAGCGATGTCCCACGCCCAGAGGAGGTGTCCGTCGACGTAACCGTACATTCGGGTCGCCGACGCGTACGGCTTCGCGCTCGCGGGGCGCACGATCGCGTCGGTCTGCAGGTCGATGCGCGGCCCGCGCACCTGACCGAGATACAGCTCGCTGATCCCGTCGGAGTGCACGATCGCGACCTCGAGGTCGAATCCGCCGTCGGCGTTCCGCAACGCCTCCACGTCGTCTGCTGTGCGGGCGCTCTCGCGCACAGCCGAGGCCGGCAGCAGCGCGGGCCCCGGGTCGGTGTCGTCCGCCGGTCGCGCGAGGCGCCAGTACCCGGACTCGGCCACGAGGGGGGTGCGGGGGGCGTCTTCGCCGTCGCCGAGCAGCCACGCGCTGGCGGCGTAGTTGACGTAGTCGCCCCCGTCGTGGCTGAAGCTCACGCGGTGGGCGAACTCACCGGAGAAATGCGTGCCGGATGCCTCGTGGTCGATGACCCCGGTGCCCTCCCAGACGCCGAGCAGCCAAGAGAGCGGAACGATGTCCGCCGGAAGATCGGTCGGAAGATCGAACACGTGCTCAGCGCTGGCCGCGATAGAGGTTCTTGATCACGACGCCCGACACGAAGACGATCGCGAGCGAGGCGAGCGCGAGGAGCCCCACGAAGAAGAGTTCGAGTGCGACGAGGTCCATGCGAACACTCTACCCGGCGAACAGGCTTGCGAGCCCCAGTCCGACGCCGATGAGCCCCATCACGACGAACGCCCCGATCACGCTCGCCGCGACGCGACGGACGAACCCCTCCGCGTGCCCGACGACGAGCTGGACGACGAACGCGAGCACGAGGCATCCGGCGAGGCCGACCGCCATCCACGCGGCGCGCCACTCGCTGGGGGTCGCGAGCCCGATCACGATCGAAACCACCGCGGCCGCCGCCCACACGGCGACGATGCCGCCGAAGCCGCCACGCGGCGCGAGTCCGGGAACCGTCATGCTCCCATCATGGCGGACGACGTCCCCTCTGCGTGTCACCCCGCCAAACGTCGCGCTCCGCACATCGCGCCCGAGCACCCGTGCGACGCGTCCTAAGATGAAGGCACTGGTGGCGAGACCACCGGGAAGGGACTTCATGGCTCAGCTCCTCGTCTTGAGCTCCGCCCTCGGCGGTGCCCCCGCCCTGCCCGCCCTCGAGCTGCTCAGCCATCGCGTGCGGCAGATCCCGGCCGAGCCGGCGCAGCTCGTCAACGCGCCGAACGCCGACGTCATCTTCGTCGACGCGCGCACCGACCTCGTCGGCGCGAAGTCCCTGTGCAAGATCCTCAACACGACGGGTCTGGACGCGCCGCTCGTCCTCATCGTCACGGAAGGCGGACTGACGGCCGTCTCGACCGACTGGGGCGTCGACGACGTCATCCTGTACACCGCGGGCCCCGCCGAGGTCGACGCGCGCGTCCGGCTCGCGGTCGGACGGCAGAGCGCCGAGCAGACGACGAGCCGCATCCAGACGTCGGGCATCACCATCGACGAGTCGTCCTATTCAGCCAAGGTGCACGGCAAGCCGCTCGATCTCACCTACAAGGAGTTCCAGCTGCTGCACTTCTTCGCCACCCACCCCTCGCGTGTCTTCACGCGGGAGCAGCTGCTCAGCGAAGTGTGGGGTTACGACTACTTCGGTGGCACGCGCACCGTCGATGTGCACGTTCGGCGCCTGCGCGCCAAGCTGGGCGACCTTGAACAGCTGATCGGCACGGTGCGCAACGTCGGGTATCGCTTCAACGTCTACGAGGACGAGAAGGCTTCCACCTCCGCGCGTTAACGCGCCCGTCACCGGTCCCTGCAATGATGAGGGAATGATCGACACCGAGGTTCTGGACTACGGTCTGGGCGAGGCCGACGACGACGACTTCGACGAGACCGTCGAGGTCGACGACGCCCAGCTTCCCGACCACCGCTACATGGACCGCGAGCTCAGCTGGCTCGCGTTCAACCAGCGGGTGCTGGAGCTCGCCGAAGATCCGTCCCTGCCAGTGCTCGAGCGCGCGAACTTCCTCGCGATCTTCGCCTCCAACCTCGACGAGTTCTTCATGGTGCGCGTCGCCGGTCTCAAGCGGCGCATCCTCACCGGACTGGCCGTGCCCACCAACGTGGGCCGCGCCCCGCAGGATGTGCTCTCCGACATCGCCGCCGCCGCGCACGTGCTGCAGGACCGGCACGCGCACGCGTTCCAGGAGCTGGTGCGCCCGGCCCTGGCCGACCACGGCGTCGACATCGTCACCTGGGACAGCCTGAGCGACGTGGACCGCCGGTCGCTCCGCGGCTACTTCTCCAACCAGATCTTCCCGGTGCTGATGCCCCTGGCCGTTGACCCGGCGCACCCGTTCCCCTACATCTCCGGCCTGTCGCTGAACCTGGCCGTGCGGTTGCACAGTTCCAAGACCGGCAAGCAGGAGTTCGCCCGGCTCAAGGTGCCCTCGATGCTGCCCC
>QFPD01000372.1 GCA_003248845.1 Microbacterium sp.
GACCTCACCGCTCATATCGACGCGTGGGCAGAATTGGTATGCATGCTGGCGGGACTGCCGCCGGGGTCGGAGGGGATTGCCGTGTTCGGATCGCACAGGATGCCGCGTGCCTGAGTACCACGTCATCGCCGACCGCGCTGAGCTCGAGTCGGCGGCGCGCACCCTCGCGAGCGGGACGGGTCCCGTCGCGGTCGACGTCGAGCGCGCATCCGGGTTCCGGTACTCGCAGCGCGCCTATCTCGTCCAGGTGTACCGGCGGGACGCGGGAGCGTTCCTCTTCGATCCGCCCGCTCTCGGCGACATGGGGGCCCTGCAAGACGCGATCGGCGGCGCGCAATGGATCCTGCACGCGGCGAGCCAGGACCTCCCATCGCTTCGCGAGCTGGATCTGAATCCGCCGTCGATCTTCGACACCGAGCTCGCGGCGCGGCTGCTCGGCCACGAGCGCGTCGGGCTGGGGGCCGTCGTCGAGGACACACTCGGCATCACCCTGGCCAAAGCCCACTCGGCAGCCGACTGGTCGACACGCCCGCTCCCCCAGCCATGGCTGGAGTACGCCGCGCTCGACGTGCTGCATCTCGTCGACGTGTTCGAGGCGCTGAGCGCCGAACTCGATGAACAGCACAAGACCGACATCGCCGCACAGGAGTTCGAGGCCGTGCGCACGCGCCCCGACAAACCACCGCGCGAGGAGCCGTGGCGGCGACTCAGCGGCCTCCACACCGTACGCGGCCGCCGCGCACTCGCCGTCGCCCGCGCGCTGTGGCAGGCGCGTGAGGATTTCGCCCGGGCCGAAGACACCGCGCCGGGTCGACTCGTTCCCGACCGCGCGCTCGTCGCCGCGATCCTCGCCGACCCCAAGAGCAAGCACGATCTCTCCCGTGTGAAGGAGTTCACGGGTCGCGCGAGTCGCACCCAGCTGGATCGGTGGTGGGCCGCGATCGAGGCAGGACGCGCCGAGACTTCTCTGCCGCCCGACCGCGTGCCGAGCGACGGACTGCCCCCGGTCCGTGCCTGGGCGGACCGTAATCCCGAAGCCGACGCCCGGTTGAAGGCGGCGAAGCCGCGCGTCGACGAGGTCGCCCGCGAGCTCGTCATGCCCGTCGAGAACCTGCTCACGCCCGACACGCTGCGTCGAGTCGCGTGGGCTCCCACGGTGCCCATCGACGAGGCATCCATCGCGGCCGACCTCGCTGCGCACGGCGCGCGACCATGGCAGATCACCGCGACAGCTCCCGTGATCGCCGCCGCATTTGTCGAGTCCGTTCAGCCGACCGGCGACGACGCGGGTGACGTCTCGTAGAATCGAACCAAGCGATTTCACGAGACTGAGTCTCACGTTAGGCTGTACTCAATCTCATTTACCTTGGAGGCAGTGTGGCCGAGATCACGGACGTCTACTTCGTCGACGGCATGCGCACCCCGTTCGGGCGCGCCGGCGAGAAGGGCATGTACTGGAACACCCGCGCGGACGACCTCGCCGTCAAGGCGACGATCGGACTCATGGCGCGGAACACGAACGTCCCGGCCGATCGCGTCGACGACGTCGCAATCGCGGCGACGAGCCAGACGGGTGAGCAGGGACTGACCCTGGGACGCTCGGTCGCGATCCTCGCGGGCTTGCCGCAGACGGTTCCCGGCTTCGCGATCGACCGCATGTGCGCGGGCGCCATGACGAGCGTCGCGATGATGGGCGCATCGATCGGCTCGGGCATGTACGACGTCGCCCTCGCCGGCGGTGTCGAACACATGGGCCACTACCCGATCGGCGGCAATGCCGACCCCAACCCGCGCTTCGTCGCGGAGCGCATGGTCGACCCGGGCGCCCTGAACATGGGAGTCACCGCTGAGCGCATCTTCGACCGGTTCCCGCAGCTCACCAAGGAGCGCAGCGACCGCTTCGGCATGCTCAGCCAGCACAAGGCGCAGGCCGCCTACGAAGCGGGCAAGTTCC
>QFPD01000373.1 GCA_003248845.1 Microbacterium sp.
GGTCCTGAAGCTCGACCCGCGCCTCGCGCCCGTCAAGGTCGCCGTCCTGCCGCTTTCGCGCAATGAGAACCTGTCGCCGCTCGCGCGTCAGGTGGCCGACGACCTGCGCGCGCAGGGGTGGAACGTCGACTTCGACGATGCCGGCGCGATCGGACGGCGCTACCGCCGTCAGGACGAGATCGGCACGCCGTTCTGCGTCACGGTCGACTTCGATTCGCTCGAGGATGCCGCCGTCACCGTCCGCGACCGCGACACCATGGGCCAGGAGCGCATCGCCCTCGACGGGCTCGTCGCGTACCTCGGCGAGCGGCTGCGCGGGGCCTGAGCCGCCGTCGCGGCACCTCGGGCGTCGGCCCGGGCAAGGCGATCAGCCCTTCGCGGCGGCCTTCGCGGCGCGCTTGAACTCGCGCACCTTCGTGAGTGATTCGGGCGAGACGATGTCGGCGACCGAGCGGTGGGACCCTTCCTCGCCGTACGGCGCGGAAGCCTCGCGCCAGCCCGCGCCCGTGAAACCGTACTGCTTGCCGAGGAGCGCCAGGAAGATCTTGGCCTTCTGCTCGCCGAACCCGGGGAGCGCCGTGAGGCGCTTCAGCACCGTCGCACCGTCGGGCGCGCCCTCCTGGTCCGCTGCAGGGCGTGTCCACAGCGCCGCGGCGTCTCCGCCCCAGTCGTCGACGAGCGCTTGGCACAGCGCCTGGACGCGCGCGGCCATCGAGCCGGGGAAGCGGTGCACGGCGGGCGTCTCCTTGAAGACGGCTGCCAGGTCGTCCGGCTCGTAGGCGGCGAGGGCCGCGGCATCCACCGATCCCGTGCGCTGCTCGATCTTCAGGGGCCCGGTGAAAGCCGTCTCCATCGCGATCTGCTGGTCGAGCAGCATGCCGATCAGCAGGGCCAGCGGGTTGTCGGTGAGCAGCGCATCGGCCGCGGCGTCGTCGGTGATGTGGAGGGCCATGGCATCCATCGTCGCACTTCCCCGGGCGACCGGCCGGGTGCGGGCGAGCGCGCGGCCGATGCGGGGCTCGATGCGAGGATGGATGCCATGGTCGATACGCCGCACGAAACCTCGGAGCCCGACGCGATCGCGCGGGTGCGGCGCATCCGCGTCGCGGTGATCGGCGGCGGCATCGCGGGACTCGTGGCCGCCCTCGAGTGGGCGCGGATCGGTGCCTCGGTGACCGTCTTCGAAGCGCAGGACAGGCTCGGCGGGGCGATCGAGACGCGAGAGCTCGACGATCTGCCGGTGGACGTCGTCGCCGACACGCTGCCGCTGCGCGACGCCACCGTGGTCGCTCTCCTCGCCGAACTCGGGCTCAGCGATGCCGTCGAGGCGGCGGCCGCCCACTCCGCCTGGGTTGCCGGGCTGCCGGGTGCGGTCGGCGCGGCGCCGCTCCCCGCCGACACGACCCTCGGCATTCCCGCGAACCCCTGGGCCGACGACGTGCGTCGCGTGATCGGGTGGAGTGGCGCGTGGCGCGCGTACGTGGACCGCTTGCGACCGCCCCTCACGATCGGCCACGAGCGGAGTCTGGGTCGGCTCGTGCGCAACCGCATGGGCGATCGCGTCGTCGACCGGCTCGTCGCGCCGGTGACGTGGGGTCTCTACGGCGTGCACCCCGATGACATCGACGTCGATGCCGCCGCGCCAGGTCTCAGTGCGGCACTCACGCGCGTCGGTTCGCTCTCCGGCGCGGTCACCGCGCAGGCCGCCGGCTCCGGACCTGACGCGGTGCCGGCTCCCGCGCCACCCTCGCGCGGCACCTTGCGCGGGGGACTCGGCCTGCTCGTCGACGCGCTGGCGCAGAGGCTCGCCGAGCTCGACGCCACCGCGGTGACGAGCGCTGACGTTTCCGCGCTCACCCGCCGCGACGGCGTCTGGCGCCTCGATGTCGATCCCGGCGCGCTCACCGGAGCCGACCGGGGAGACGCGCCGGACGCGCCGGAC
>QFPD01000374.1 GCA_003248845.1 Microbacterium sp.
GGTGACGGCGTCCGTCGCGATCGACGACGGCCACGCCGTCGTCCGGATCGCCGACGACGGCCCGGGCATCGACCCCGCCGTCGCGAACGACCTGTTCGAGCGCTTCTCACGCGCGGACTCCTCACGCGCGCGACAGACGGGGGGCACGGGCCTCGGCCTGTCGATCGCGAAGGCGATCGTGACCGCCCACGGCGGGACGATCTCGGTCGACAGCGCCCCCGGGTCGACCGTGTTCACCGTGCGCCTGCCCGCGCGCCCGGCGACGCCCGCCGCCGACTGACCCGCCTCGCGGGAAAGGTGGCGCGAACGCCGGAGTCGGCCGCATCGAAATCCGCGTACGCGCCACCTCTCTCGGGATGCCGCGGGAGAGGTGGCGCGAACGCGGGGGTCAGACGGTCTGAGACCAGCATCTGCGTCACCGTGATCACGACATGGAACGCCTCCTCCACAGGCGGGGTGTTCGCCAGATCGTCCACAGATGGCGGCTCGCGGGTCCCGGGCCCGGCTCGGACGGGCCACGGTCGTGGCATGCCTGTCCCTCCCCGACCACTGTCCGCGCACCTCGGCGCGCAGTTCTCCGTCGCCGCCGCACGCGCCGCCGGCCACACCCGGGGCCGCTTGGAGGCGCGGGATCTCGAGCGCCCCTTCCACGGCATGCGTCGTCGACGCGCGCCGGACGAGCCGTGGGATGCCGAGGAGCCGCTCGCCCGCGATCGCGCCCACCGGAGCCGCGTGCTCCGGGACGCGCGAGCCTATGCGCAGGTCGCGCCGTCGCACGCGTTCCTCGCGGGACGGTCTGCTGCCGTCGCCTGGGGACTGCCGTGCGATTCCGGGCCGCAGCTGTGCGTCGGAGTTCTCGCGCCGCACCGCGCGCCCCGGCGCCCCGGCATCCACGGCGTCAAGGTCGCGCCGCACCTCGCGACCGTTCGGGAGCTCGAGGGACTCCGCGTGACGAGCCCCGCGACGACATGGGCAATGCTCGCCGGAGTGCTGGACGTGCGCGAGCTCGTGATCCTCGGCGATGCGATCGTGCGGATTCCCCGCGACGAGCGCGGGTCACCGCAGCCGATGCGGCGACTGGCCACCATCGATCACCTGCGCGCCGCGGCGGATGCGCCCGGCAGGCGCGGGCGCCCGAAGCTGCTGCGCGCGCTCGAGCGCGTGCGCGTCGGCAGCATGTCGCCGCTCGAGACCGACTTCCGACTCGCGACGACGGCCGCAGGCCTGCCCGAGCCTGATCTCGACGTCGAGATCAGAGACGAGCGCGGCACCCTGCTCGGCATCGCCGACGCGCGCTACGAGGCGTACCGGGTCATCGTCGAAGTCGAGGGCGACCACCATCGCACGAGCCGCGCGCAGTGGCGGCGCGACATCGCGAAGCACGCGGCCTACGTACGCGCCGGCTACGAGGTGGTGCGTCTCACCGGGTTCGACGTGCGCGGCGCGGGTGGCGCATCGCCGACGGCGCCCCTGATTGTCCGGGAAGCGCTGGAGCGGCACGGGTTCTCCCCCTGACACCCCGCTCGAACCGACGAGGTGGCGCGTCTGCCGGGTTCATCGATGCCGACCCCCGCATACGCGCCACCTCGTCCGCACGACCCGCACGACCCGCACGGACCGCACGCCGCGCGCCGCGCGGTCAATACCCCGAGAACGCGTCGGTCGTGATCGAGCGGGCCTTCTCGAGCGCCGGCGCGAGGTCGGCGATCAGGCCGGGCGGACCGGAGATGTACGCATGACGCTCGGCGAGGTCCGGCACGACCCGCTCGAGCCCAGCGGCATCGAGGCGAACTCCCCGCGCCCAGCGCCAGTGCGGCGGCAGCGCACCGGGCTCGTTTCGCGTGAAGACGATGACGGGGATCCCGGCGGCTTCCAGGTCTTCGCGGAAGGCGAGCTCCTCGGCATACGACGCCACATACACGAACACGACGTCGCGG
>QFPD01000095.1 GCA_003248845.1 Microbacterium sp.
TCGCCGCGGCGCTCGCGCGTCCCGGGGCTCCCGTGCATCTCGTGGGTGTGACGGGGCCGGTCGCGCGGGCGCTTGCGACGTGGACCCAGCCCGCCTACGCCCGTGCCGAGCTCGTCGACCGCGCGCCGCTGCACATGCCGCCGACCGTGCGGGTCGCTGCGGTCGAGGGGTCGCCGGTGGCGGTGCAGTCGGCGCTGCACGCGCTCCGCGAAGCGGTGCCCGCACTGGATGCCGCGGCGATCCTCGGGCCGGTACCGCAAGAGGCCGATCCGAGAAATGACGGGGGTGTCCGCGCGCTGGTGCGCTTCGACTACGCGCTCGGCCGCGTCGTTGCGGAAAGCCTGCGCGCGTCGGTCGTCGCCGACGCGCTGCAGGGCCGCCGAGCGCGGGCTCGAGGAGACCGCTCTGCGGCGCGGACTACCCTGAGAGTGCGACTCGACGTCCCCGAGCTCGATCTCTGACCCGCGGACGACGTCCCTTCCGACCCCCTCCAGGAGACCCATGCGCATCGTCTTCGCCGGCACGCCGGCGCCCGCAGTTCCCTCGCTGCGCGCTCTTGCCGCATCGGCCCACGAGGTCGTCGGTGTCGTGACGCGTGCCGACGCGCCGATCGGCCGCAAGCGCGTGCTCACGCCGTCACCCGTCGCGCAGGCCGCCGGGGAGCTCGGTCTGCCGATTATCAAGGCGGACCGCCTCGACGCCGCCGCCACGGAGGAGATCACTGCCCTCGGCGCCGATCTCGGCGTGATCGTGGCGTACGGCGGACTCGTGCGCGAGCCGCTCCTGTCGACGCCGACGCACGGCTGGATCAATCTGCACTTCTCGTTGCTGCCGCGCTGGCGTGGTGCAGCACCCGTGCAGCGGGCGCTCATCGCGGGCGACCGCACGACGGGCGCGGCCGTCTTCCAGCTCGTACCGCAGCTCGACGCCGGCGATGTGTACGCGCAGCTGCTCTACGACATCCCGCGGGGCGCCACGGCGGGCGAGGTGCTCGATGCCCTCGCCGAGCGCGGAGCCGCCCTCATCGCGGGTGTCGTCGACGACATCGCGTCCGGCGGCGCCCACGCGCTGCCGCAGACGGGAGAGCCGACGCTGGCGCCCAAGCTCACGCTCGCCGACGGCGCGCTCGACCTCGAAGACCCCGCCGACGCGGTCCTCGATCGCTATCGCGGCACGACGCCCGAACCGGGCGCCCACGTCGTCGTCGATGGGCAACGCCTCAAGGTGCTCGCGGCGCTGCGTGGCCCCGACGAGCCGCTCGATCCTGGCGCCTTCGCTGCCGTCGGCAGAGATATCCTCCTCGGTACGGGGGAGGGGACGCTCCTCGTGAAAACGGTCCAGCCCGCGGGAAAGGGTCCCATGGCCGCGGCGGACTGGTGGCGCGGGCTCCGCGGCGGGACGCCGCGCGCTGAGCTCGGGGCGCAGCGCCGATGAGCTCGCGCAGCGGCGCCGACGAGCGCGCACGGCCGGCGACCGGGCGTACTCCGCGGTGGATCGCCTACGACGTGCTGCGCGCTGTGCACACATCCGACGCCTACGCGAACCTTCTCCTGCCGCGTGCGATCGCGCGCGCCGGGCTGTCCGGCGCAGACGCCGCTCTCGCCACCGAGCTCGCGTACGGCACCCTTCGACGCGAGGGAACGTACGACGCGATCATCGCGGATGCCGCCGGTCGACCGGTCTCGGCGGTCGACCCTGCCGTGCTCGACGCGCTGCGGCTCGGTGCGCACCAGCTGCTCGCGATGCGCACCCCGTCACACGCCGCAGTGAACGAGACCGTTCGACAGGTGCGCCAGGCAGCTGGATCCTCTGCATCGGGGTTCGCGAACGCGGTCCTGCGCCGCATCTCCGAGCGCAGCCGAGAGGAATGGGTGGAACGGTTGGATGCCGCGGCGCGCTCCGACGACGAACGGCTCTCGGTGCGCTACGCCCACCCTGTGTGGGTCATCCGCGCGTTCCGTCGCGCGTTGGCCGCGGAAGGCCGCGCAGACGAGCTCGAGTCCCTCCTCGACGCCGACAACGCCTCGCCGACCGTGACGCTCGCGGCTCTCCCCGGACTCGCCGAGCGTCCGGCCGATTCGACTCCGACGCCGTACTCGCCGATCGGATTCCGCTCGGCCGGGGGAGACCCCGGCGCGGTCGTCGCGGCATCCGACGGTCGCGTCCGGGTGCAGGACGAAGGCTCCCAGTTGGCGGCTCTCGCCCTCGCCCGCGCCGTTCCGGTTACGCCGGGAGAGGTGTGGCTCGACCTCTGCGCCGCCCCCGGTGGTAAGACCGCGGTGCTGGCCGCAGAGGCGCTCGCGCACGGTGCCCGTCTCGAGGCCAATGAGCTGTCGCCCGCACGAGCCGGGCTCGTCCGAGACTCCGTCGCGGGCGTGCCACTCGACGTCCCGGTGTCGGAGGAGGACGGCCGCGTCCGTGCGGGGCGCGGGCGGTACGACCGCATCCTCGTGGACGCGCCGTGTACGGGCCTCGGCGCCCTAAGGCGCCGGCCGGAAGCGCGTTGGCGCAAGCAACCCGCGGACGTTCCCGCGCTCGCCTCGCTCCAGACAGAGCTCCTGGATGCCGCCGTCGGCGCGGTGAAGCCGGGAGGCATCGTTGCCTACGTCACGTGCTCGCCGCACCTCGCGGAGACCACGGGCATTGTGGCGGAGGTGCTTCACACGCACGCGGACACGCTGGAGGAACTGGACGCCCGCGCGCTCGTCGCCGCCATCTCGAACGCGGAGATCGATCTTGCGGGTGCCGGAGCATCGCGTCGCGCACAGCTCTGGCCGCACCGGCACGGAACCGATGCGATGTCGATCTCGCTGCTGCGACGCCGCTGAAACCGTCGGAACGGAACTCACCGGGGTCGGGCAGACACGCCTCGGTCCCGCGTCGGCATCAATCCCAGCGGACGACGGGCGGCTCTGTCGTCATGTCGACGAGGGGTGACCCGAGGGTCGGCAGGAAGAGGAACGTGCACCCCGTCTGACGCTGCCCGTTCACTTCGCAGTCGGCAGTCACGTCGAGTCCGCCCAGGTACGTCGCCCGCACTTGGGTCGGGTCGCCGAAGATCTCCTCGGGCTCGAGGTTCGCAAGGGTCGCCTGCGTCTCGGCGCGGAGCGTGCGCGTAATGGTCCCGTCGATGATCTTCGTCCCGTCGCTGAGAACGTCCGGCAGGTCGATACCGCAGCCGGCGACGAGGCTCTTCGAGGCGATGCATGCGGTGACCGCGTCGTTCACGGCGCCACGGAAGGTCGTCAGACCTGCGTCGCTGAGCTCGACATCCGCGTCGAACTCGGCGGAGTAGTCATCCGGGTCGCTGACGATCGTGGTGGTCGTCCCGGTGAGTGCATAGTTCGCGTTGTCGATCGCGAGTTCCACGACGCCGGGGAAGACCGTGATCGTGTCGGAGTCGATCGCGACACCGTTGACCGTGGGGTTGAGCCCGGAGAAGTCGTCGCCCACGTAGATGTCGATCGTGCCGCGACCGAGCGTCCACGAGCCGTCGCGTTCGAAGTCGACGGCCTCGAACTGTCCGCTGACCTGCTCCCCACCGATCGTGTACTCGACGGTGACGGGGACGGAGTACGCCGTGCCCGATGTCTCGGACGCCGTCACGACGACGTCGGCGATCGGACCGGCCGCGGCGGAGGCGGCGAGCGCTTCGTCGGTCAGGAGGGTCGTGTCCGCTGGCTTCGCGTCGAGGTACGACAGCGCCTTCTTGCTGTCGCCCGCCGTGAGGGCGGCGAAGTAGTCCGACACGACCTCCTGGGGGCCGGCGGTCGATCGTCCCGGACCCACCGCGCGGACCGCGAAGACGATGCCGAGGACCACGGCGAGCACGACCACGAGGCCGCCGGCGATGATCCCGATCAGTGCACCCGTCGGGAGCTTCTTCCCCGGTGGCGGCGTGCCCGTGCCGGGGAGTGGCTGCGGCGAGGCCGCGTGCGGCGCCTGTGGCGAGGCCGCGTGCGGCGCCTGCGGAGTCGTTTCGCGCAGCACCCACTGGCCGGCCGTCGCATCCCAGCGGTACGCGCCGGACACCCATTCGCCGCGTGCCGCGTCCCACTCGGGCTTCGGTCCGCCTGTGCTCTCACTCATCCGTCGTCCCCCGTGTGCATCCATGTGATCTCGCGTAGGTCGCAGCCGCGACGGTATGAACATATCGGCCCGGCCACTCGCCGTGGCGCAGGGCCCCCGGTGACTGTGGATAATGGGCGCGTGGCACGCATCAACCCCAGCATCCTGTCCGCCGACTTCGTCAACATGCAGGCTGACCTCGAACGGATCGCGGATGCCGACTTCGTCCACGTCGACGTCATGGACAACCACTTCGTGCCGAACCTCACGTTCGGCCCGCAGATGGTCGAACGGATCCAGGCCACGAGTCCCGTTCCCCTGGATGTTCATCTGATGATCACGGACCCCGACCGCTGGGCGCCGGGGTACGCGGAGATCGGTGCGGCATCGGTGACGTTCCATCTGGAGGCCGCTGCCGATCCCGTGACGCTCGCCCGGCGCCTCCGAGGCATCGGTGCGCGCGCCGGGGTCGCGGTGAAGCCCGCGACCCCGGTCGAAGGGCTCTACGACGTGCTCGACGAGTTCGATCAGATCCTCGTGATGACTGTCGAGCCGGGTTTCGGGGGCCAATCGTTCATGCCCGACCAGATGCCCAAGCTCGCCCGTCTGCGTGACGAAGTCCGCCGGCGGGGATCCGAGGTCTGGCTCCAGGTCGACGGCGGCATCTCCGAGTCGACGCTCGCGCAGGCGGCCGAAGCCGGTGCGGACACGTTCGTGGCCGGCTCCGCCGTCTTCGGCGCAGCCAATCCTGCGCTGGCGATCGCGGCGCTGCGCTCCACGGCTTCCGCCCATACTCACTGAGGCCGACGCGCACCTCACCCTCTCGCCGATCTTGCCGCGACGGCGGTTCAGTCCTCGATCTCCACGGACCCGCCGAGCGCGGCGACCTGCTGGCGGACGACAGCGAGCGCGGCGGGGTGCATCTGCGTCACCCCGCGCAGGTCGACGGTGAGGGGAATCGCATCGATGTCGACGTGGATGCCGCGCAGCTGAGCGAGCACCCGCTCCGCACCGCTGAAGGAGAGTTCGCCGTCAAGCGTCACGCGGACCCCGCCGGCGTGGTCGCGCATGATGGCGACGCGCGGCGCCGCGATGGCCTCGTGCTCGTCGAAGACATGCATCCCGAGGCCGTCGGAGAGCCTTTCCAGGGTGGCGCTCGCGCGCGTGCTGTTCCCGTGGGCATCCAGACGCGGGCTCATGACGCCGACGCCGAATTGGGAGGGCGCGACGGCGATGATGCCGCCCGACACTCCGCTCTTGGCGGGAAGCCCGACGCGGAGCAGCCACGATCCGGACCCGTCGTACATCCCGCAGCTGGTCATCACCGAGACGACATCGCGCGCGGTGCCCGCGGTGATGACGCGCTCACCGGTCACCGGGTTCCGCCCGCCGAACGCCAGTGTCGCCGCCATCACCGCGAGATCCGCGACGGTCACGAGCAGTGAGCACTGCCGGAAGTACGCCTCCACCACGTCGTGCGGGTCGCCGTCGATGAGGCGATACGAGCGCAGCAGGTGCGCGAGCGCGCGATTGCGGTGGCCGGTCGCCGACTCAGAGGCGTAAACGGCCTCGTCGGTGGTCAACTCGCGGCCGGCGAACCGCGACAGACCCGCGACGATGGCCGCCGCTCGCGCCGAAGGATCCGCCCGAGCGACGAGGGCCGTCGTGGCGATCGCGCCGGCATTGATCAGGGGGTTGGCCGGGCGCCCCGTGCTCGGCTCCAGGCTGATCGCGTTGAACGGCTCGCCGCTCGGCTCGACCCCGACGTGACGGATCACCTCGTCCCGGCCGAGCTCGTCGAGGGCCAGCGCGAAGACGAACGGCTTCGAGATCGATTGGATGGTGAAGGCGAGCTCGGCATCTCCGGCGGCGACGACGCCGCCGGCAGGCCCTGCCACCGCGACGGCCAGTCGATCCGGCGCTGCGCGGGCGAGTTCGGGGATGTAGTCGGCGACCTGCCCGGCATCCAAGCCTCGGACATCGTCCAGGACTCCTTCGAGCAACTGTCGGACCGGTTCCATGCGTTGACGATATCGCTGCGAGAGCGTGACCCCTCCGGGACCGGTAGCCTGTCAGGGTGAAGACGTTCGACGGCCTGTTCGCGGAGCTGACCGCCACGGCGGCCTCCCGCCCCGAAGGATCCGGCACGGTTGCGCAGCTCGATCGCGGTGTCCACGCGATCGGCAAGAAGATCGTCGAAGAGGCCGCCGAGGTCTGGATGGCCGCCGAGTTCCAGTCAGACGCCGAGACGGCAGAAGAGATATCGCAGCTGCTGTATCACCTGCAGGTGCTGATGCTCGCGAAGGGCCTCACGCTCGAAGACGTCTACCGACATCTCTGAGCGCGCTCCCTTCCTCTCTACAGCCGCCCTGAACCGAAAGCTCACTCGACATGCTGCGAATCGCCGTGCCGAACAAGGGGTCGCTTGCCGACACCGCCGCCGAGATGCTCGCCGAGGCCGGATACACCGGCCGTCGCGACCCCAAGGATCTCCACGTCATCGACCCCGTCAACGAGGTCGAGTTCTTCTACCTGCGGCCGAAGGACATCGCGACCTACGTCGGGTCGGGCGCGCTCGACGTCGGCATCACCGGTCGTGATCTCCTGCTGGACGCCCGGATGCCGGGTGCGCGCGAGATCGAACAACTCGGCTTCGGCGGCTCGACGTTCCGCTTCGCGGGCCCTCCCGGCCGTTTCCACGACATCAACGATCTCGAGGGCCTCCGGGTCGCGACCGCCTACCCGGGGCTCGTCGACGGATTCCTCGACGAACAGGGCGTCGCGGTCGATCTCGTGCCGCTCGACGGTGCCGTGGAGTCCGCCGTGCAGCTGGGCGTCGCGGATGCCGTCGCGGATGTCGTCTCGACCGGCACGACGCTGCGCCAGGCCGGGCTGGAGATCTTCGGACCCGTGCTCCTGGAGTCGGAGGCCGTCCTCATCGGCGCTCCTGTGGAGGCGGACGGCACGGAGACCCTGCTGCGACGCCTCCGCGGAGTCATGGTCGCGCGTCGCTACGTGCTGATCGATTACGATCTGCCGGCCGACCTCGTCGACAAGGCCGTCGCACTCGCACCCGGGATCGAGTCGCCGACGATCTCGCCGCTGCGCGACCCCGCGTGGGTCGCGGTGCGCGTCATGAGCCCGCGGAAGACGGTGAACCAGGTGATGGACGCTCTGTATGCCATCGGTGCGCGCGCGATC
>QFPD01000096.1 GCA_003248845.1 Microbacterium sp.
CCTGCCGTGGCTCGCCCGCTTCCGCGACCAGATCATCGTCATCAAGTACGGCGGCAATGCGATGGTCTCCGAGGAGCTGCAGGATGCGTTCGCCCAGGACATCGCCTATCTGCGCTTCGTCGGGGTCAAACCGGTCGTCGTGCATGGCGGGGGCCCGCAGATCTCGCAGATGCTCGACCGTCTTGCGATCCCGAGCGAGTTCAAGGGCGGCTACCGCGTCACCTCGACAGAGGCTATGAGTGTCGTCCGGATGGTGCTCACGGGGCAGGTCAACCCGCAGCTGGTCGCCCGCATCAACGCGTACGGTCCGTTCGCGGCGGGACTCTCCGGCGAGGACGCCGGGCTCTTCGGCGGACGCCGCCGTGGCGTTGTCATCGACGGCACCGAGCACGACCTCGGTGCGGTCGGCGATGTCGTCCACGTCGACCCGCAGCCGGTCCTCGATCAGCTGGCCGCGGGGCGCATCCCGGTCGTCTCCTCGATCGCGCCCGATCTCGATCACCCGGGGCACTCGCTCAACGTCAACGCGGATGCCGCCGCGGCGGCCCTCGCGATCGCGCTCGGCGCTGCGAAGCTCGTCGTGCTCACCGACGTCGCCGGGCTCTACGCGGACTGGCCCAACCGCGACTCGCTCGTGTCGCACATCACGGCATCCGAGTTGCGGGATCTGCTTCCGACGCTCGAGTCGGGCATGATCCCGAAGATGCAGGCGTGTCTGGATGCGACGCTCGGCGGCGTCGACACCGCTGCGATCATCGACGGCCGCCAGCCGCACTCGGTGCTGGTGGAGATCTTCACGGAACAGGGAATCGGAACAGAGGTGGTGGCGCAGTGAGCGCGGTGGAGCAGGGTAACGGGACGCAGGCGAGCTGGAAAGACGACGCCGGGCGCGACCTCGTCCGCAACGCGGGGGAGCGGTTCGCGCTCTTCGTGCGCGGCGAAGGGTCCTCGTTGTGGGACGACGAAGGGCGCCGTTACCTCGACTTCCTCGGTGGCATCGCCGTGACCTCGCTCGGCCACGCGCACCCCGTCTTCGTGCAGGCGGTCGCACAGCAGGCGGCGACGCTCGCGCATGTCTCGAACTTCTTCGCGACGCCGCCTCAGCTGGCACTTGCGGCGACGCTCAAGCGGCTCGCCGAGACCGGAGAGCGTGGCCGCGTGTACTTCGGCAACTCGGGCGCCGAGGCGAACGAGGCCGCGTTCAAGCTCGCGCGACTGCACGGTCGCGGGCCCGACGGCGTGGATACGCGCCCGCGGATCCTCGCGCTCACGAACGCGTTCCACGGACGCACGATGGGAACGCTCGCGCTGACCGGTAAGTCGTACATGCAGGAGCCCTTCACCCCGATGGTGCCGGGTGTCGAGTTCCTCGACTCGACGGTGGAGGCGCTCGAAGCCGCGATGGACGACCGTGTCGCCGCGCTGTTCGTCGAGCCCATCAAGGGCGAGGCCGGGGTCGTACCGCTGCCGGAGGGCTATCTCGAGGCGGCGCGCGAACTGACCGCGCGTCATGGGGCACTCCTCATCGTCGACGAGATCCAGACGGGCGCCGGACGCACGGGCAGCTGGTTCGCGTTCCAGCGCGCGGGGATCGTGCCCGACGCGATCACGGTCGCCAAAGGCATCGGCGGCGGGTTCCCGATCGGTGCGCTCGTCACCTTCGGTGCGGCGAGCGACCTGTTCACGCCCGGCAGCCACGGCTCGACCTTCGGCGGCAACCCGCTCGGCACGGCCGTCGCCGACGCTGTGCTCACCGAGATCGAACGTGCCGGTCTCGTCGACAACGCCCGGCAGCGCGGCATCCAGCTGCGCGCGCAGATTGCTGAGCTCGGATCGACGCTCGTCGAGGGATGCCGCGGCGAGGGCCTGCTCATCGGCGTCGCACTGACCGCGCCGGTCGCGCCGGCCGTCGTCGCCGCTGCTCAGCAGCACGGCCTCATCGTGAACGCGGCCAACGACTCGACGATCCGCCTCGCGCCCGCGCTCACGATCGGCGACGTCGAGATCGACGAGTTCATCGAGCTCTTCTCCCGCGCTCTCGCCACCGTGCAGGACGCGCTCCTCCTCGATGCCCAGACCCCGACCTCGGAGGTGTCCGCATGACCCGCCATCTGCTCCGCGACGACGACCTGAGCCCCGCCGAACAAGCCGAGATCCTCGACCTCGCCGTGTCGCTCAAGAAGGACCGATGGAAGCTGAAGCCCCTCGAGGGCCCGCAGACCGTTGCGGTGATCTTCGACAAGAGCTCCACCCGCACGCGGGTCTCGTTCGCTGTCGGCATCGCCGACCTCGGCGGCTCGCCGCTCGTCATCTCGACGGCGAACAGTCAGCTGGGCGGCAAAGAGACCCCCTCCGACACCGCGCGCGTGCTCGAGCGTCAGGTCGCCGCGATCGTGTGGCGCACTTATGCGCAGGCCGGGCTCGAAGAGATGGCGCGCGGCACGACCGTGCCCGTCATCAATGCGCTGAGCGACGACTTCCACCCGTGCCAGCTGCTCGCCGACCTTCTGACGATCCGTGAGCACAAGGCGAATGAGGACGGCGACCTGAAGGGACTCACGCTCACGTTCTTCGGCGACGGGCTGTCCAACATGGGGCACTCCTACGTCCTCGCGGGCGTGACGGCGGGCATGCACGTGCGCGTGGCATCCCCCGCGGCCTACGCGCCGCGCGCGGACGTCATCGCCGACGCCGATCGCATCGCCGCTCAGACCGGCGGATCGGTCACCCTCTACACCGACCCGAACGAGGCCGCTTCCGGCTCCGACGTCATCGTCACCGATACATGGGTGTCGATGGGCAAGGAGGAGGAGAAGATCCAACGCGTCCACGATCTCGGCGGCTACAAGGTCACCGCGGAGATCATGGCGCTCGCCTCGCCCGACGCGATCTTCATCCACTGCCTCCCCGCCGACCGCGGCTACGAGGTGGATGCCGAGGTCATCGACGGCCCGCAATCGGTCGTGTGGGACGAGGCCGAGAACCGCCTGCATGCGCAGAAGGCGCTGCTGGTGTGGCTGCTGCGCCAGCCGTAGGAGGCGGACTGTCGGCGCCGGGACGACTGCCCGGCGTCGACCTCGCGCGCGGGATCGCCGTGCTCGGGATGTTCGCGGCGCATCTGGTCGCTCTTCCTGCATGGGAGTGGCGCGATCCGGCGACCTGGATCGATGTCGCGAGCGGGCGCTCCTCGATCCTGTTCGCGACGCTCGCGGGTGTCTCGATCGCCCTCGTGTCCGGCGGTGCGCGCGCAGTGCCGCGCGGGCCGCGCCTGACGCTCGTACGCCAGTCGCTCGCGATCCGCGGCATCCTGCTGTGGCTCATCGGACTCGCCCTCATCGCGACCGGCGTGCCGGTGTTCGTGATCCTGCCCGCCTATGCGCTGCTCTTCCTCCTCGCCCTGCCGCTCCTGCGGCTGGGCTCCCGCACGCTCTGGATCGTCGCGGCTGTTCTCGCATTCGTCATGCCGTGGGTTCAGCCCGCGCTCGATGCACTGCCGCTCTGGCAGGGAGAGACCGGCGCGATCCTCGCGCTGGTCCTCGGGTGGCATTATCCCGTGACGATCTGGATCGCCTTCGTGGTGGCCGGTCTCGCCGCCGGTCGATCGGGCCTCGCGGATCGGCGGACACAAGTGGTGCTCCTGGCCGCGGGCAGCGCCCTCGCCGCCCTCGGCTACGGCGCGGATGCTCTCGTCAACGCAGTCGGCGGCGCGTGGGGAGTGCTCGACGCAGTGCTGACGGCAGGCTCCCACTCCGGGGGGCTTTTCGAAGTCGTCGGCTCGGGCGGCTTCGCGCTCGCCGTGATCGGCGCGTGCGGCCTCGCCTGTCGTGTGCGTGGTGTCGCTGTCGCGACGCTGCCCGTCCGAGCCGTCGGTTCGATGCCGCTGACGGCATACGTGCTGCAGATCGTCGCCTGGGCCCTCGTCGCTGCGATCGTCCTGGGTGACACCGGCGACCTCGACGGAATGCGCGCTCTGCATCCGTTCTGGCCGTTCGCCCTCGGCACCGTGCTCGTGTGCACGGTCTGGGCGCTGACGGTCGGGCGCGGCCCACTCGAGAGCCTTCTCGCGGTCGTCAGCCGACGTGTGCTCGGCCGCTGACCGCACAGTCGGGTCGGTAGGCTGGCGCCGTGACTGATTCCACCGCACACGGTACGAACGAAGGAGCGCTGTGGGGCGCGCGATTCGCTTCTGGCCCTTCGCCAGAGCTCGCCGCGCTGAGTCGCTCCACGCATTTCGACTGGGTGCTGGCACCGTACGACCTCGCCGGTTCGCATGCCCACGCGGCGGCCCTCGCCGCCGCCGGGTACCTCACTCCCGACGAGGAGCGGCGCATGCGCGAGGGGCTCGACGCGCTGCGGGATGCCTGGGAGTCAGGTGACCTCACGGCATCCGACGCCGATGAGGACGTTCACGGGGCGCTGGAAGCCGCGCTCATCGCCGAGGTGGGGGCCGAGCTCGGCGGCAAGCTCCGCGCGGGGCGCAGCCGCAACGATCAGATCGCGACTCTCGTCCGCCTGTACCTGCTCGACCACGCACGGGTCATCGCGCGCGACGTCCTCCGGCTGATCGACGCCATCGTCTCGCAGGCCGAGACGCACGGGGATGCGATCATGCCCGGGCGCACGCATTTGCAGCACGCCCAGCCGGTGCTGCTCGCGCATCATCTGCAGGCCCACGCCTGGCCGCTCGTGCGCGACCTCGAGCGCCTGCGGGACTGGGCGGTTCGCGCGGGGGTTTCTCCGTACGGTGGGGGAGCGCTCGCCGGCGCGACGCTGGGCCTCGACCCGCAGCTCGTCGCCGATCGCCTCGGGCTCGCGCGCCCCGCCGAGAACTCGATCGACGGGACGGCGGCCCGCGATGTCGTCGCCGAGTTCGCCTTCATCGCGGCGATGATCGGTGTGGACCTCTCCCGCTTCGCCGAGGACATCATCATCTGGAACACGCGCGAGTTCGGTTTCGTGACGCTGGACGACGGCTACTCGACCGGGTCGAGCATCATGCCGCAGAAGAAGAATCCCGACATCGCCGAGCTCGCCCGGGGCAAGGCGGGGCGCCTCATCGGCAATCTCTCGGGTCTGCTCGCGACTCTGAAAGCGCTGCCGCTCGCCTACAACCGTGATCTCCAGGAGGACAAGGAGCCTGTGTTCGACTCCGTGGCGACCCTCGAGGTCGTCCTCCCCGCCTTCGCGGGGATGGTCGCGACGCTGCGCTTCGATGTCGAGCGCATGGCAGCGCTCGCGCCGGCCGGCTTCTCGCTCGCGACCGATGTGGCCGAGTGGCTCGTCAAGCGCGGTGTGCCGTTCCGCGATGCGCACGAGATCTCGGGAGCGCTCGTTCGAGCGTGCGAGGACCGCGGGATCGGACTGGAGGACGCCGATGATGCGCTCCTTGCTCAGGTCTCATCGCACCTGGATGCCTCGGTGCGCGAGGTCCTGTCGATCGAGGGCTCGGTTGCGAGTCGGGCGGGAGTCGGGGGCACAGCGGGAGTGCGCGTAGGCGAGCAGCGGGCAGAGCTCGTATCGCGTGCGCAGGCGGCAGCGCAGGCAGTGATTTCCTGATATTGCTCTCGATATAGGCATTCACCTTCTTATTTCTCGTACATAAGAGATATGCTCATGACATGATTCCCGTCATCGCTGACATCGTGAGCTCCCGTGAGCTGGACGATCGCCGGACCGCACAGCGCGCGATCGAGTCCGCATTCGCACAGGTCGTCGACATCCTTCCGGCCCACGCGCGGCCCGTCCGTCCATTCACAGCCGTCGTCGGCGATGAGTTTCAGGGAGCGTTCCCGACGCTGCGCGCAGCTCTCGCGGCAACCCTCCTCGTCCGCCTGGCGCTGCCCGCGGTGCTGGACCTGCGATTCGGACTCGGTCTCGGCGAGGTGGAGGAGATTCCGTCGACCAGCGGATCTCTCTCCGAAGGGCCCGGGTGGTGGGCTGCGCGAGCTGCGATCGAGCACGTCGAGGAGATCGCACGACGGGAGGCGCCGCAGGCGCGCACGTGGGTCGCCGCCGCCGCGGAGCACGCGGCGGGTGCCGCAGACCTCGTCCGAATCGCGAACGCCGCCGCCCTGGCCCGCGACAGAGTCGTCGGGCGGTGGAGCGACCGGGTGCGCGCGCTCGTCTGCGGACGGATCGCCGGCGTGACACAGGGCGACCTCGCGCAGTCGCAGGGGATCAGCCAGTCCGCGGTCTCGCAGACCCTCGCCGCGGCCGGCGCGACGACGATCATCCTCGCCTACGGCCAGCTCGTCGAACTCTGAACCCCGGCGTGCTGCGGCCTCGGCTCGTTCACCCCCGAGGCCCAGACCTCACCACAGCGCGAGTGGGGTGATCGCCGCGACGGCGCACGCCCAGACGAGGCTCGCGAGGGTCCCGACGATGAAGCGTTCGCGCGCGGCGGGCGTCGCCAGTTCGGTGAAACGGCCGATGCCCTTCAGCGCGACGATGACGGCGATCGCCGCGGGGAACCCGGCCACCAGGCTCAGAGCGGCTGCGAGCCGTTCGAGATAGCCGATGGTGGTGCCGCCGCGCAGGATCTCCTCCTGGTGGGCCGCCGTCGGCGTCGCCGCGGCGTGCTCGGCCATCAGTTCGACAAGGATGCCCCCGCGCGGCCCCTCCGTCGTCTTGCCGCCGTCCGCTGCGCGGAGCACCCAGCGCACGACCGGATTGCCGCCGATGGTCGCGAGCGCGATCGACAGGAGCGCGAGCACCGCCCCCAGAAGACCGGGGATCCGCGCGGGAAAGACGGACGCGGCGACGAAGCACACGACGACGAGAACTCCCGCGACCACGAGCGGCGCCGTGCGGAGCCGCCGTGAGGACACGGCGACGAGGACGAGAGCGACCGTCAGTGCGGTGCCGACGGCGGCGGTGAGAATGATCGCAGAGAGCGTCATCCGACTGAGGTCGACGGCTGCGGCATCCATGTGCAGAGTCTGTCACGGTGGGGGGACACCGCGGTCGCGGGCGGCGTGGATCCGGCTGCTTCCGAGGCCACTGATAGCCTGGAACGCGTGTCTGAAACCGCCTCCGTGAGAGCACTGGAGCCCGCCAACGATCCGACGTTCGAGAACGTCTGGGATGAGATCGTCTGGCGCGGCCTCGTGCACGTGTCCACCGACCGAGAAGCTCTGCGCGAGCTCCTGTCCGGCGACCCGATCACGTACTACTGCGGTTTCGACCCCACGGCGCCGAGCCTGCACCTCGGCAACCTTGTGCAGCTCCTGACGATGCGTCGACTCCAGCTGGCGGGCCACAAGCCCCTCG
>QFPD01000375.1 GCA_003248845.1 Microbacterium sp.
AGCAGTCGACGCGGTGCCCGCGAGGCGAACCGCACGGCGAAGACGATCATGCCGAGAAGCGCGACATAGGCGAGCGGGTTCGCATTGCCGAAGATGCCCTGGATTCGTCCGCCGTCGAACAGGTTGTCCCGCGACCAGTAGACGATCGGGTCGTACTTCACTCCGGCTTCGGGGCGGCCGAACTCGGGCAGGATCGGCCCGCCCCAGAAGACCGACACCCACAGCTCGAAGAGGATCGAAAGAGCGAGCACCCACTTCAGCGCCGACGCGATCGCCCGCACGAGCTCGCGCCACGTCAGAACGGAGCCGACGAACATCGCCTGGACCGTCGTCGTGAGCAGGAGCAGCAGCGTGAGCGCCGTGGCTTCGGGGTAGGCCGTCCAGATGAGCGACGCGAGGGCCCAGGCGACGTAGAGCAGGGCGTACCAGGGGAGTCGACGCCACTGCACGCCGGGACGGAGGACGAACCACAGGACGACCGAGACGACGCCCGTCACGACCGCGACGACACCCGAGACGAACGTGCCGAACGCCATCAGCCACGCGGTGCCGGCGAGGGCACTGGCGATGACGAAGATGCACCAGCCGCGCAGGAGAAGGTGTCCCGTCGTCTCGCGCACAGGGGCGTGCGGCGGTGCCGCGACGGGGTGATTCGTGTGCACGGCCATGGTCAGATCAGGCTACCGTGCAGGCGTCCTAGGCTGAGGGCATGCTCCTGCCGATCTCCAACGTCCCGCGCGCGTATTCGTGGGGTTCTCCGGTCCTCATCCCCGCCCTCGTCGGGCGCGAGCCGACCGGCGAGCCCGAAGCGGAGATCTGGTACGGCGACCATCCCGGCAGCCCGTCACGGGTGACGGGTGACGGGGCGCAGCCTGGCCTACCCGGTGGTGTGGACGGGCAGACGCTGGATGCCGCGCTCGCGGCCCTCGGCGAGCCGCCGCTGCCGTTCCTCCTGAAACTCCTCGCGGCGGGATCGTCGCTGTCGATCCAGGCGCATCCGACGAAGACCGAAGCCGAAGCCGGATTCGCGCGGGAGGAGGCCGCCGGTGTCGCCCGCGACGCCGACGACCGGCTCTACCGCGACGACAACCACAAACCCGAGATCATCGTTGCGCTGAGCGACGAGTTCCGCGCGCTCGTCGGCCTCCGGCCCGTCGCGCAGACGCGGCAGCTGCTCGCGCTGCTGTCGGGCGCATCGGGTGCACTGGGGGCGCCGCGCAGCGGGGGAGCGCTCGATCGCCTCGACACGCTTCTCTCCGGCGCCGACGGACGAGGTGACGAGCAGGTGCTCCGCGCGGCCCTCGCATGGGCGCTCTCCGAGGCGACACCCGACGACGTCGCACAGCTCGCCGCGGCCCTGGATGCTGCGGCGGTGGACGCGGCGGAGCGGGGCGCATTTGCGGACGAGATCGCGGTGCTGCGGGCCGCGGCATCCGACTTTCCGGGGGACCGCGGCCTCTACGTCGCGCTCCTCATGAACCTCGTCGTGCTCCGCCGCGGTGACGCCCTCTTCGCCCCCGCCGGCGTGCTCCACGCCTACCAGTCGGGGCTCGGAGTCGAGCTCATGGCGGCGAGCGACAACGTCCTGCGCGGCGGACTCACGCCCAAGCACGTCGACGTCCCGGAGCTCCTGCGGATCGTGGACGTCGAACCCGGGCCCGCACCGATCGTCGAGCCCGCGGCGGACGGCGACCACGCCGTGATCTACGACGCCGGCGTCCCCGACTTCGCGCTCACTCGTGTGGAGCTCGCGGACGACACCGTCGCGGTCGATCTGCACGGACCCGCGATCATCCTCGCGACGCGCGGCGCCGTCCGTGTGTCCGATCACGCGGGCACAGACGGCGCGGTCGAGCTGCGGCCCGGCGACGCGGTCTACGTCGGCGGCGGCGCGCAGCGAGCGCGCTTCGAGGGTCGCGGCGAGGCCTT
>QFPD01000376.1 GCA_003248845.1 Microbacterium sp.
CCTTCTGGAGCTTGCCGAAGAAGTCGATGCCCGGCGCGAAGTCGTCGAGGGTGCCACCGGATTGGACGGTCGCGAGGCCCACGGCAGCGAAGGCGGCGCCTGCCTGCGTCGGGTCGCCGTTGATCGCGACGGCGCCCTTGTAGGCCGGGGTCAGAAGGTCGGCGAGCGTGGTCGGTGCGGGGAACTTCGACGAGTCGTACCCGATCGACATGTACCCGCCGTAGTCTCCGACGAAGAGCCCCGTCGGCTCCTTGAGGGCGTCGGGGATGTCGGCCCACGTCTGCACCTGGTACGGGGCGAACTGGGCGGTGTTCTGCAGGGCGACGGTCAGACCGATGTCGAAGACGTCGGGTGCGGTGTCGAGGCCCTCATTCGTCTTGGCGGCCTGGATCTCCTCGGCGCTCGAGACGTCGGGCGACTGCTCGTTGATCGCGATCTCGGGGTAGCGCTCGGCGAAGAGGTCGAGGATCTCGCCGTAGTTCGCCCAGTCGCGCGGCAGCGCGATGACGTTGAGCGCCCCTTCCGCCTTGGCCGCCGTCTCGAGGGCCTCGAACGAGCCGAAGGCGGACACGTCGGTCGCGGATGCCGCGTCGACGCCGCCGCCGCTCTCACCTGCCTCGGCGGCGCCGCTGCACGCGGCGAGGGTGAGAGCCAGCGCGCTGGCGGCTGCCGCCGCGACGACCGCGCGACGCAAGGGAGTACGGATCATGGGATTCCTCTCGGGTGATCCGCGCACGCCTCAGGTGGCGTTGCGCGGGGGATGAGAGGAACGTAGAACCGCTCCGTGACGCGTCGGGTCAGACCGGGTGAACGGCGCGTGACCGCCCGATGACGGCGGCGCAACAGCCGGGCCGACGGATCGATCCGACGGCCCGATCCGACGGGTCAGACTTCGACGACGGGCGCGTCGGGTGCGTTCTTCTTGATCGACTCGATGCCGTTCTGCGCGGCCGCTTTCGACTCGTAGGCCTCGCCGACGGCGATCACCTGGCCGTTGCCGGCTTTGAGGCGGAACCGCCATTTGCCGCCCGCGTCGGTGTAGAGCTCGAACTTCCCCGCCATCGCCGTACCTCCCGTGAGTGGACGGGCCCACCGCCCGTTTCGCGTCACACGTTAGTGGGCGCGTCGAGCCGGGGGAAGGTCGCGTGCGGGGAGGCTTCGATCAGCCGGCGAGGCGTGCGCGCAGCGCGGCGAGTTCAGGCTCCGTCAGGCCGCCCGAGCGCAGGTAGTCCGCGGCCGAGCCATGCGTGGCATCCACCCACTCCAGCGCGGCCCGGATGGCCCCCGGCGGTGTCGCGACGACGAGTGTCTCGAGTGCGGGAGTGAGCGGGATGCCGAACGAAGCGACCATCCGCAGCATCCCGTCCGCCCAGTCGCCGGCGAGGTTCTGCTCGGAGGAGGCGTAGTCGGCGACGACCGCGTCGCGGTCGGCGCCGACGGCGTCCAGCAGCAGCGCCGTCGCGACGCCGGTGCGGTCCTTGCCGGCCGTGCAGTGCACGAGCACGGCGCTGGGCCGGTCGTCGGTGCCCGCCGAGACGAGGCGCGCAACCGCCGCGAAGGCGTCGGCGCCGTGCTGCAGCATGCCGATATAAAGCTGCTCGAGAGTGGGGATCTTCGCGGCCATGTCCGCCAACTGCGCCGGAGTCGGCGGCGCCGGAGCCGAGAAGGCCTCCTTCGCCATCTGCGCCATGGCCCCCTCGAGGATCGACAGCTCGACGGTCTCCATCGCACGAGCCGGAAGGCGATCGGGCGCCGCCGCGCGCTCCTCGGGCGTGCGGAAGTCGACGACCACGCCGATCGGGGTCTCACCGAGCGCCCTGAGGCCGGCATCGGTGAGGGCGCCCAGCGCGTCGGAGCGGAACAGGACGCCGGAGCGCGTGACGCCGCCCTCCGCGAGGGCGACGCCGCCCGTGTCGCGGAAGTTGT
>QFPD01000097.1 GCA_003248845.1 Microbacterium sp.
GCGAAGGGCAAGCGCGAGTACGAGAAGCGCCAGACCATCCGCGAGCGCGAGGACAAGCGCGAAGCGGAGCGTGCGATGCGCAGCCGAAACCGCCTCGGCGACTGACCCTCCGACGGCATCACGCCGCGCTGAAGCGCGCCTCCACGGCGGCAGTGACGACGATGTCGTCGGGGCGGAAGTCGACGGCAGCGGGGGGTGCGGCATCCATCGCCATCGCGGCGCGCGCGAACATGCGTGGCGCGGGAGCTTCGGGCGCGCCGCCGTTCAGCAGCCCGAGATCGGCGATCTGCACAGGCGTGACCTGCGTCAGTCCGATCGCGCTGGCATAGGCGGTCGCGCGCTCGACGGCGGCGGCGACCGCGTCAGTGGCGACGTCTCGTTCGACACGGGCGCGCGTCTCGGGCGAGAGTTGCCAGTCGACGACCCCGACCTGCAATCCTTCCGTCGCGGCGATCTGATTGAGCCAATCGGACAAGGCGAGGACGTCCGTGAACGTCGCGGTGAGCTCCACCGAGGCGTGGTGCACGGGGTCGAGCTGTCGGCCGTCGCTGTTCCACGGACGGTCGGCCCAGACCGACACGCGCTGACTCGACCAGTCCGCGATGCCGCCCGCTGCTTTCCGGGCGGCGAGGTCCGCGCGAACGGGCTCGGCGAGGGCGGCGATCCGCTCGACCACGGCGCCGCGTTCGGCACCGTCGGCCGCGGCGCTCACGTGCGCGACGGCCCGCTCGGGGGCGACCCGGGTCTGGCTCTCGCCGCGGACGGTGATGATGACATCGCTCATGGGATAGACTGTAACGCTCGGATGCCTCGGCATCCGCCATACAATTCCACAGCGTGACAGTGGCTCACCCTGCCGCACGGCGCACGGGGCTGATCGGTTTCGACAGCGCCTGTGAAGCTGCGGGAAGCGGGCCGAGGATGCAGGGTTATCTCGTAAACGACCTCTGCGAACCAATAGTTGCCGATGCAAAGCGCAACGACTTCGCCCTCGCTGCCTAAGCGAGCCTGAAGTCCGTCAGACCGTAGGCGATCCCGCTACGGACCCTGGCGTCATCTAGGGATCTTGCTGTGCGACGGGGTCTCGACGTTGCACGGGACTCTTCTGAGACTGGGCTTGTCGACTTAGGTGTCTGTGACAAAGGTCGAAGCCAAGCAGAACGTCTTCACAGACTGCGCCCGGAGAAGACGCAGTATCTCAGCGTTGGACGGGGGTTCGATTCCCCCCAGCTCCACCAGCCGCTGTCACGTGGAACGCCGAAGGCCGGCCCCGCTCTCACGAGCCGGGCCGGCCTTCGGCGTTCTGCCCGCAGCCTCAGTTCGGGCGCTGGATGAGCAGAAGGTTCTGCTTCGTGTCCGAGAGGGTCACCCAGCCGTCACCGAACTCGTACGTCATGCCGTAACCGTTCTCGTCGACCGTGGGGGCCTGCGAGGCATCCTGCGTCAGGTAGACGTAGTCGCCTTCGCTCTCTCGCTTCCAGCCCTCCTGTTCGAGGGCGTTCTGGATCTTGGTGGCCTGGTCGCCCGTCAGCGGTGCCCAGCCGAAGAGCAGCAGGTTGCCCGACGGCTTGGTGAAGTCGGCCCACGTGCACTGCAGGCCGTCGTCGAGCGTGACGCCTCCGGCGGCGAACGGTGTCTCTTTGAAGCTCCAGCCCTTCGCGACGAGCTGCTCGTGCACGTCGGCGACGACGATCGAGTCGCACGTCGCGTCGACGCCCCCGGCGTCCGGGCTCGACGTCGCGTCGGGCTCGGAGGTCGGAGCCGTGGTCGGGGCGTCCGTGCCGACGGTGGCGGTGGGTGCGGGGGCCTCCGAGCCGGCGCCGCACCCCGTCAGGAGGAGCGCGGCGAGGCCGACGGCGGCGAGGGAGGCGAAGCTGCGGGGGGTCATCGATCGTTCTCCGTGGGGGTGTTCAGCAGGGTGAGGAAGTCGTCGTGGAGCAGTCCGTTCGTCGCAAGGGACGACCGGGAGGCGATGCTGTCGGTCCCGTCGATGTCGGTGAAGCGGCCGCCGGCCTCGGTGATGATCGGGACCAGCGCGGCGATGTCGTACTCCTTGACACCGAACTCGGCGACGAACTCGAGCCGTCCCTCGGCGAGGAGCATGTACGGCCACGTGTCTCCGTAACCGCGGTCGCGCCACACGGCACGGCTGAGGCGGAGCAGGTCGTGGGAACGGCCGACCTCGTCCCACTGCGCGAGCGACTGGAAGCTGACGCTCGAGTCGGCGACCGTGGCGACGCTCGAGACGGCGAGACGCTTCGGATCCCCGCCGGGAACGTTCGTCCAGGCGCCGAGGCCCGTGGCCGCCCACCAGCGCCGCCCGAGCGCGGGCTGGCTCGCGACGCCTACGCGAGGGACACCGTCGACCGCGAGGGCGATCAGGCTCGTCCACATCGGGATGCCCTTGAGGTAGTTCGCGGTCCCGTCGATCGGGTCGATGATCCACTGCCGGGACGTTGTGCCGCTCGTGCCGAATTCCTCGCCCAGAACGCCGTCTGCGGGCCGCTCGGAGGCGAGGATGCCGCGGATCGCCCGCTCGGTCGCGAGGTCCGCTTCGGTCACCGGCGAGGCATCCGACTTCGTCTGCACGTCGAGATCGGCCGCGTCGAAGCGCGACATGGCGACGGCATCGGCCGCGTCGGCCAGCCGCAGCGCGAGGTCGAGGTCTGCGGCGAGGTCGCCCTCGAAGGGCGCACTCCAGGAGGGGGCGTGTGCGGGGGAGGTCACCCCTTCAGGATACGGGGGCGTGCATGCTCGATTCGCGATGTGCCGCATCGTGATGGTAACGTTGACGCTCGGTTCGCCCCTCCGGTTCTCGATCGGAATCGGGCGGACACGGAACGCACCTCTAGCTCAATCGGCAGAGCAACTGACTCTTAATCAGTGGGTTCTGGGTTCGAGTCCCAGGGGGTGCACCGCTCACGAACGGCCCCGGATCTTTCCGGGGCCGTTCGTGTTTGCGGCGAGCGGATTCGCAGACGCACAACGGATTCGGATGCCACGGGTCGCGGCATCCGAATCCGTTGTCGTCGTGCGATTCCGGTCGCGTTCGAAGGGCGGCTCAGGCGGCATCGCCGATGAGCACGGACTCCGCCTCCTCGGCGGCATCCGCCTCGTGCTCGTCGATGCGCTTCAGCGCGGGGCGTCCGAGGAGGATCACGAGGGCGGAGAGCACGACGGATGCCGCGGCGAACCAGAACGGCACCGACGCGTTGAACGCGTGCCAGAGCGCCGCGGCGATCGGGGGAGCGGCCGCTCCGCCGAGGAAGCGCACCGCCGAGTAGGCTGACGACGCGACCGAGCGCGGCAGATCGGTGGCCTCCATGACCGACTCGGTGAGGATCGTGTTCATGAGGCCGAGGAGCAGGCCGCCCACGATGATGCAGGTCACGAGGGCCGCCGGTGACCCGACGACGAGACCGGCCACGACGAGGTCGATCGCAAGCAGGGGCAGGACGAGGAGCATCGCCGTGCTGCGCTTCATTCCGCGCAGCAGGAGCGGTGCCACCCATACGCTCGTGACGGCGAGAGCGACGCCCCAGCCGAAGAACGTGAGCCCGATGCCCATCGCGCCGAATCCGAGTGGGAACGGAGAGAACGCGAGCAGCACAAAGAAGCCGATGTTGTAGAACAGCGCGGCGATCGCGAGCACTGCGAGGGCCGGGCGGCCGAGGGCCTTGAAGGGCGCCGACAGGGGGATCGGCTCGCGTTTCTCGCCGTTCGAGCGCACGAGCACAGACACCGCGATGAAGCCGATCGCCATAAGAGCCACGACGCCGAAGAACGGCCCGCGCCAGCTGATCTCGCCGAGGATGCCGCCGAGGAGCGGCCCGATCGCGATGCCGAGGCCGAGGGCCGCCTCGTAGAGGATGATCGCGGCGGCAGATCCACCCGACGCGGCGCCGACGATGGTCGCGAGCGCCGTCGAGATGAACAGGGCATTGCCGAGGCCCCATCCCGCGCGGAAGCCGATGACGGCGTCGACGCTGCCGGAGAGGGCGCACAGGAGGGCGAACACGACGATGAGGCCGAGACCTGTCAAGAGCGTCGCCTTGGTGCCTATGCGCGAGGAGATCCAGCTCGTGAAGAGCATCGCGAGACCCGTGACGACGAGGTAGCTCGTGAAGAGCAGCTCCGTCTCCACGGGGCTCGCCTCGAGCGACTCGGCGATGGCTGGGAGGATCGGGTCGACGAGCCCGATCCCCATGAAGGCGATGACGCACGCGAACGCGACAGCCCACACCTGCGCCGGCTGACGCCACACGCTGACCTTCTCGGCGTGGACGGCGACGCCGCTCATCGGGTCGCCTCCAGGGCGGGCGCGTCGAGACGCGTGCGCGACTCGACGATGTCGGCGGCGCGGCGGATGGCGGCCCACTCGTCGTCGTCGAGGTCCGCGAACCGCGGCGCAAGCGCTTCGCCGAGGACGCGCATCCAGTCGTCGAGGGCGGCGAGCCCGGCATCCGTCACGGTGACGACGGTCGCGCGCGAGTCGTTCGCATCCGTGCTCCGCTCGAGCAGGCCCGCTTCGGTCATCTGAGCGACGAGGCGCGTCATTCCCGGTTGCGTGACGCGGCTGAGAGCGGCGAGGTCGCCGATGCGCTGGGGTCCGTACTCTCGCAGGAGCGTGATCGTCCGCCACTGCGCAGCGGGCGCTTCGTTCCGGGTCTCGAGCGACGCGACGCGGGTGAGGGCGTGCGCGCCGGTGACGAGCCGGAGGATGTCTCGGTCGTGTTGCATACCAAAAGTATATACCTATGGTATTTAAATGCGAGTTACCGAATCGTGATGACTCCAGGCGTGCCGTATTTGACATGGATGCCGGACCTGAACAGACTCTCATTATCTGAATCACGTTTCAGGTATCCCTTCCAATGGTGAAAGGCACGCACATGCGGGTTACGAAGAAGTTGCTCCCGAAGGCAGCGTTGGTGGGGGCTGTGGTCGCCACAGCCGCCCTCGCCCTGGCGGCCTGTGCGCCGCAGACGGCGGCGCCCTCCGCGAGCGAGAGCGGAGAGGCCGGCCCCGCTGAGCTCTCCGTCGGCATCATCACGAGCGAGACCGGCCCCCTCGCGGGCTACGGCAAGCAGTACCTCGACGGCTTCAAGGCCGGCCTCGACTGGGCCACCGACGGCACAGGCGAGGTGAACGGCACGAAGCTCAACATCGACTACCGCGACGACGCGGGTGTTCCCGATACGGCTGTGGCCATCGCCAAGGAGCTCATCGGCTCGGGTACCAACATCCTCGCCGGGAGCGCCTCCTCGGGTGTCGCCGCCGCGCTGGCCGAGCAGGCCGGCCAGAACAAGGTCCTCTTCCTCTCGGGCCCGGCCGCCGCCGACGCGATCACCGGCATCAACGGGTACACGTTCCGCACCGGCCGCCAGTCGGCCCAGGACGTCGCCACCGCCGGCACGTTCCTCGGCGACCTCGAGGGCAAGAATGTGACCGTCTTCGCTCAGAACAATGCGTTCGGGCAGGGCAATGCCGCCGCCGTCGAGGCGATCCTCGGCGCCAAGGGCGCGACGATCACCCCCGTCCTCGTCGCCGAGGACGTCACCGAGTTCACCCCGTTCGCTCAGCAGGTGCTCTCCGGCAACCCCGACCTCGTCTTCGTCGCGTGGGCGGGTGCGACCTCGGGCGCGATGTGGCAGGCGATGAGCCAGCAGGGTGTCTTCGATAAGGTCCCCGTCGTCACGGGTCTCGGCGACTCGGCGACGTTCGGAGCCTACGGCGAGGCATCCGACAAGATCAGCTTCCTGAACCACTACTTCCCCGGCGCCCCGGACAACGAGATCAACGACGAGATGATCAAGGCGGTCGAGGCGGCCGGTGGCACGCCCGACCTCTTCACCCCCGACGGCTTCAACGCGGCCATCATGCTCGTGCAGGCGGTCAAGGAGGGCAAGGGCGACGTGGATGCCATGGTCAAGGCCCTCGAAGGCTTCACCTTCGACGGCCCGAAGGGCAAGCTCGAGGTCCGCGCCGGCGACCACGCGCTGATCCAGGACATGTACCAGGTGAAGCTCGTCGCGAAGGACGGTGCATTCGCTCCGGAACTCGTCGCGACGGTTCCGGCGCAGGACGTCGCCCCCGCCGAGAAGCAGTGATCCTGCCCTCCGAGGAGAAGTCGTACACATGAGCACTCCAGTCCCGTCCGCGCTCACGATCGAAGGTCTCGGCCTCCAGATCGGCGGCGCCACCATCCTCAAGGATGTCGATCTCGACATCGCGCCCGGCAGCCTCGTCGGCGTGATCGGACCGAACGGTGCCGGCAAGACCACGTTGTTCAACGTGATCTCCGGCGTCGCGAAGCCCACATCGGGTCGCATTCTGATGCATGGCGAGGACATCACCCGCTCGTCCGTGCCCCAGCGGGCGCGGGCGGGACTGGGGCGCACCTTCCAGACGTCGAGCCTCTTCCCGCGGCTCAGCGTTCTCGAAAACGTCCGGATCGCCGCTCAGGTCGGACTCGGCGGCAACTATTCCCTGCTGCGCTTCCCGCGGCGATCGGATGCCGCGACGCGCACCGCACTCGAGCAGCTCACGAAAGTCGGGCTGACCCACAAGCTCGACACGGCCGCGGGGGACATCTCGCACGGCGACAAGCGCAAGCTCGAGATCGCCGTGCTCCTCGCGACCGAGTCGCGCATCGTCCTGCTCGACGAGCCGATGGCCGGAGTCGCCTCGGGCGACGTCCCGGGGCTCGTCGACAACATCCGCGAGATGCAGCGCGACACGCAGTGCACCGTGCTGATGGTCGAGCACCACATCGACGTGCTGATGGGACTCGTCGACCAGGTCGCCGTGATGTATTCGGGGTCCATCATCGCGTTCGACGTCCCGCAGAGAATCATGGAGAACCCGCTCGTGCAGAGCGCTTATCTGGGTCGCACCGAAGGGAACGCCGCATGAGCGAGCCGATTCTCACCGTGCGAAACCTGTCCGCCTCGATCGCCGGCCAGCAGGTCGTCGAAGATGTCACGTTCGAGGTGCCCTCTTCGGGCATCACGGCTGTTCTCGGGCGCAACGGCGTCGGCAAGACCTCTTCGATCCGTGGCATCCTCGGTCTCATTCAGCGCCGCGGCGAGATCACGCTGGCGGGGGAGCGGATCGACGCACTGAAGACACACCAGATCGTGCAGCGCGGCGTCGGCTACGTGCCCGAGGACCGCGAAGTGTTCGCCGGCCTCAGCGTCGCCGAGAACCTCGCC
>QFPD01000098.1 GCA_003248845.1 Microbacterium sp.
GCCGGAGATCGGCGGCGGCCGGTGGCTCGCCGAACGGCAGCATCTCGTGCCGTGGGGGGATGTGCGGGCGGAGGGGCGCCGGGAGTCGGCAGGGCAGGCGGAGCAGGGGGCGCCGTGGCCGGGGAGCCTGCCGGGGCCGTTGCCGACGTCGGTGTTCACTCCGCCGCTGCCGGTCGCCGTGCTCGATCAGGACGGCGACATGGTGGCTGTGGACGCCCGGGGTGACGTCACCGCCGACCCCACCTGGATCAGCGCGGGTGACGGGGTGCGGCGTGGCATCCGGCACTGGGCGGGTCCGTGGCCGGTCACGGAGCGCGGGTGGGACCCTGTGCGGGCGCGGGCCGCGCACCGTTTCCAGGTGATCGACAGCGCGCAGGCGGCGTGGCTGCTCGTGTGCGAAGAGGGCACCTGGCAGGCGGAGGGGGTGTACGACTGATGGGATTCAACAACCCCTCCGTGACGTGGTCGGAGATGGAGCGGCTGCTCAGCGGACGCGCGAAGGAGCCCGACGGCGGCGACGGTCCGGCGTTTTCGCGCAAGCGCGGAAAGTACGAGGCGCCGCCGATCGAGCGCCCCGACGATCCCGTTCCCTATGCCGAGCTGCACGCGCACTCGTCGTACTCGTTCCTCGATGGCGCGTCTTCACCTGCCGAGCTCGCCGAAGAGGCCGAGCGGTTGGGTCTGCACGCGCTCGCCGTGACCGATCACGACGGGTTCTACGGGATCGTGCGTTTCGCCGAGGCAGCCGAGCAGCTGCACGTGCAGACCGTGTTCGGAGCCGAGCTGTCGCTCGCGGATGATCCGTTCTCGGCCGCGCCCGCGCGGGGCGGGCCGGCTGATCCGGGCGGGTCGCACCTGCTCGTCCTCGCCCGCGGCGAGGAGGGTTACCACCGCCTCGCCGCCGCGATCACGCACGCTCAGCTCGCCGGGGGCGAGAAGGGGCGCCCGCGTTACGACCTCGACGATCTCGCTGAGCGGGCCGGCGGGCACGGGGATGCGCGCGGGGATGGACACTGGGCTGTGCTGACCGGATGCCGCAAGGGCGCCGTGCGGCAGGCGCTGGCATCCGGGGGCGCCGCCGCGGCTGCCGATGCGCTCGATCGGCTCGTCCAGCGCTTCGGGCGCGACGCGGTGAACGTCGAACTCATCGACCACGGCGGCCCCGCCGACACCCGCGACAACGATCTGCTCGCCGCGCTCGCCGCGGAGCGCGGGCTGCCGATCCTCGCGACGAACAATGTGCACTACGCCGTGCCCGAACGGGTGCACCTGGCGGCTGCGGTCGCCGCGGTGCGGGCGAACCGGGGCCTCGACGAGCTCGACGGCTGGCTCCCGTCGCACGCGAGCGCGCACCTGCGGTCGGGCGCCGAGATGGCGCGGCGCTTCCGTCGGTACCCCGGCGCGATCTCGCGCACCGTGACCCTCGCCGACGAGCTCGCCTTTCCGCTGCGGCGCGCGAAGCCCGCGCTGCCCAAGACGGCGGTGCCGGAGGGGCACACGCCGATGTCGTGGCTGCGACAGCTCGTGTGGGATGCCGTGCCGCGCAAGTACCCGCATGCCACCGACGCCGACCGCGCGCGCATCGAGAAGGAGCTCAGCGTCATCGAGCAGAAGGACTTTCCGGGGTACTTCCTCATCGTGCACGGGATCGTCGCCGAGGCTCGCCTCCGCGGCATCCTGTGCCAGGGGCGCGGGTCGGCGGCCAACAGCGCCGTCTGCTACCTGCTCGACATCACGGCCGTCGACTCGATCTTCTACAACCTGCCGTTCGAGCGGTTCCTCTCCGCGATGCGCGAGGAGGAGCCCGATATCGACGTCGATTTCGACTCGGACCGACGCGAGGAGATCATCCAGTGGGTGTTCGACACGTACGGCCGCGAGCGCGCAGCGCAGGTCGCGAACGTCATCCAGTACCGGCCGAAGAACGCCGTCCGCGACATGGCGAAGGCCCTCGGTCACTCGCCGGGCCAGCAGGACGCCTGGTCGAAGCAGGTCGAGCGATGGGAGGGCCCCGTTCCAGGTGCCCACGACATCCCCGAGCGGGTGCTGGAGTACGCCGGCGCGCTCATGAAGGCGCCGCGCCACCTCGGCATCCACTCCGGCGGCATGGTGCTCACCGAGCGCCCCGTCGGCGAGGTCGTGCCGATCGAGCACGCGCGCATGGAGAAGCGCACTGTCATCCAGTGGGACAAGGACGATGCGGCGTGGATGGGGCTCGTGAAGTTCGATCTGCTGGGGCTCGGCATGCTCGCCGCTCTGCAGTACTGCTTCGATCTCATCCGCGCAGCGACGGGGGAGGAGTGGTCGCTCGATGCGATCCCGAAGGAGGAGGCCGCGGTCTACGACATGCTGTGCCGGGCGGATTCGATCGGGGTCTTCCAGGTGGAGTCGCGTGCGCAGATGGGGCTTCTGCCGCGCCTCCAGCCGCGGCGGTTCTACGATCTCGTGATCGAGATCGCGCTCATCCGGCCGGGGCCGATCCAGGGCGGGGCGGTGCACCCGTACGTGCGGCGGAAGGTCCAGGGCGAGACCGTCACGTACGCCCATCCGAAGCTGAAGCCGGTGCTCGAGCGCACCCTCGGCATCCCGATCTTCCAGGAGCAGCTCATGCAGATGGGCATGGCCGTCGGCGACCTCACGGGGGAGGATGCCGATGTGCTCCGTCGGGCGATGGGGTCCAAGCGCGGCATCGAGCGGATCGAGTCGGTGAAGGAGAAGCTCTACGCCGGCATGAAGCGCAACGGCCTGGTGGGCGAGGTCGCCGACGACATCTACGCGAAGATCCAGGCGTTCGCGAACTTCGGCTTCGCCGAGAGCCACTCCCTGTCGTTCGCGCTGCTGGTCTACGCGTCGTCGTGGCTCAAACTGCACTACCCGGGGGCGTTTCTCGCCGCTCTCCTGCGGGCGCAGCCGATGGGGTTCTACTCGCCGGCATCCCTCACCGCCGACGCGCGCCGGCACGGGGTGCGGGTACTGCGGCCGGACCTCCACCTCTCCGGCGCCGATGCGACGCTCGAGCCCCTCGAGCCGCTGGCGGACGGGGGTGCGCCGGCGACCGGCAGGGATGCCTGCACCGATCGCCGTCAACCGCCCGTCCCGCTGTTCGACGCGACCGCGCCCGACGAATCCGCCGCGCATCGCCGCGACGGGGCGTTCGCGGTGCGGCTCGGTCTCGCCGCGGTGACGGGGATCGGTCAGGCCCTCGCGCAGCGGATCGTCGCGGCGCGCGAGGCGCACGGGCCGTTCCGCGACTTGCGCGACCTCGTCCGTCGCACGAACGCGACCGAGGCTCAGGTCGAGGCGCTCGCCACCGCGGGGGCGTTCGAGAGCATGGGCATCTCACGGCGCGAGGGGCTGTGGCTGGCGGGGGATGCCGCGAAGGATCGCACCGAGTTCCTCGAGGGCACGCTCGTGTCGGTGCAGCCGCCGCTGTTTCCCGACCAGTCGAGCTACGACATCCTCGCCGCCGATCTCTGGGCGACGGGCTTGTCGACCGACGATCATCCGCTCGTGCACTACCGGTCGCAGCTCGATGCGCGGGGTGTGCTCACAGCGCGCGGGCTGCGCACGTACGAGGTCGGGCGCCGTGTGGAGGTCGCCGGGCTCGTGACGCACCGTCAACGGCCGGCGACGGCGTCGGGCATCACGTTCCTGAACCTCGAGGACGAGTACGGCCTCATGAACGTGATCTGCTCGAAGGGGGTGTGGGACAGGTATCGGCGGGTGCTGCGGGATGCCCCGGCGCTCATCGCCCGGGGCATGCTGGAGCGCTCGCCGGAGGGGGTGACGAACCTCGTGGCCGATGCCTTCGAGGATCTGCGGATCGGGGTGCAGCACCGGTCCCGCGACTTCCGGTGACCGGTGCTGCCCCGAATCGCGCGTGGCGGCCGGCGGGCTCAGCGCTTCTGCGCGAGCGCGAACCCGACACCGCCGTTGTCGTCGATCTGCGCATCCAGCACGCGATCTCCGAGCTGCACGGTCGAGACGGCGTCGACGAAGACCCGTGCCCCGCCGTCCTCGACAACGGTGTCGCCTTGCTCGGGAGCGTCGGCCGGAGTGACGGCGTATCCCTCGTTCGGGGCCGTGGCCTGCGCGATGCGCAGACCCGCGGTGTCCGTCGGCAGCTTCTGGACGAGGTGCTTGACAGCGGTGGTGGCGTTCTCGGTGAGTGTGAGCATGGTGCTCTCCTTCCGTGGATTGCTTTCGTGGATGAGTGGGCCACGATTCCGAGAATGCGCGCCGAACGCAACCTCTGACACACCTTGGGTCCGCACTCACACGGGATACGGAGGTTCACCGCTGTCAACCCTCGCCGCAGCCGCCGCCGGGCGTAGCGTCGGAGCATGGCAAACGTTGCGGACTTCTTCATCGAGACTCTCAAGCGGGCCGGCGTCGATCGGGTGTGGGGACTGCCCGGCGACTCCCTGAACGCCTTCACCGACGCGCTCAGGCGCGACGGCGGCATCCGGTGGCTGCATATGCGTCACGAAGAGGCTGCGGCCTTCGCTGCCGGGGCGGATGCCGAGTTGACGGGTGATCTCGCCGTCGTCGCGGGATCGTGCGGGCCGGGCAACCTGCACTTCATCAACGGACTGTTCGACGCGAACCGCAACCGGGTGCCGGTGCTCGCGATCGCATCGCACATCCCGTCGGCCGAGATCGGCAGCACGTACTTCCAGGAGACGCATCCGCAGGAGCTGTTCCGTGAATGCAGCGTGTACACCGAGCTGGTCTCCGACCCCGCGCAGCTGCCGTGGGTGCTCGAGATCGCGATGCGCACCGCGGTGGAGAAGCGCGGTGTCGCGGTCGTCGTGGTGCCCGGCGACGTGTTCTTCGCGGAGGCTCCGAGCCGCAGGCCGACCGCGCCGATTCGGCCGACCCGGTCGAGCGTGCTGCCGGATGCCGCGGACGTGCACGCCGTCGCCGAGCTGCTGAACGGGGCGAAGAAGGTGACGATCCTCGCGGGCGCCGGTGTCGCAGGGGCGCACGACGAGGTCGTCGCGCTCGCCGCGAAGCTGCAGGCGCCCGTCGTGCACGCGCTGCGCGGCAAGGAGCACATTGAGTGGCAGAACCCGTACGACGTCGGGATGACGGGGCTGCTCGGGTATGCGTCGGGGTATCGCGCGATGGAGAAGTGCGATGTGCTGCTCATGCTCGGCACCGACTTCCCCTACCGGCAGTTCTTCCCCGAGAAGGCGAAGATCGTGCAGGTCGACATTCGCGGGGAGCAGCTGGGCCGGCGCACACCGATCGACATCGGGCTCGTCGGCGCGGTGCGCGAGACGGTGGAGGCGTTGCTGCCGCTCATCGACGACGGCCGCAGCGACTCCTTCGCGAAGGAGTCGGTCGAGCACTACCGCAAGACCCGGAAGGGGCTCGACGAGCTCGCCGTCGACGACGGCAAGGCGCCGGTGCACCCGCAGTACGTCGCACGGTTGCTCGATGAGCTGGCCAGTGAGGATGCCGTGTTCACGGCCGACGTCGGCAGCCCCGTGATCTGGGCGGCGCGCTACCTGTCGATGAACGGCCGGCGGCGGCTGCTGGGGTCGTTCCTGCACGGGTCGATGGCGAACGCGATGCCCCAGGCGCTCGGCGCCCAGGCATCCGACCGAGGTCGTCAGGTGATCGCGCTCGCCGGTGACGGCGGGCTCGCGATGCTGATGGGTGATCTGCTGTCGATCCGGCAGAACGATCTGCCCGTCAAGATCGTCGTCTTCAACAACGCGTCGCTGAACTTCGTCGAGTTGGAGATGAAGGCGGCCGGCATCGTCAACTTCGGCACGGGCCTCGAGAACCCGTCGTTCGCCGCCGTCGCCGAGTCGGTGGGCGTCACCGGCATCCGCGTGGAGAAGGCGTCGGAGCTGCGCGATGCGCTGACGCGTGCGCTCGCGACCGACGGGCCGGTGCTCGTCGACGTCGTGACGGCGCGTGAGGAGCTGTCGATGCCACCGTCGATCACGGCCGCGCAGATGAAGGGCTTCACGGTCTGGGCGTTGAAGACCGTGCTGTCGGGTCGGGGTGACGAGCTGCTGGATCTCGCCGACACGAACGTCTGGCGTCGGATCTTCCACTGATCGCCACTTCTGGGCGCGTTCTGCGCTGACACTCAACCGCGCGTGCGACGATCTCACCGTGAGAGCAGTACCCCGCGCCTGGCATTTCGTAGCGACCGCCGTCGCGCTCGCCGTGCTGCTCGCCGGGTCGTACCTGTTCTTTGTGCAGGGCTACATGGGGCAGCTGATCGACGAGCAGGCGCGCGCGGGGGCGCAGTTCGCCGTCGTCGCGCAGGCGTCGAATCTGCTGGATGCCGTGCCGGTGCTGAGCGCCGGACTCGTTCTGATCGCGGTCGTGCTCGGCGCGATCCGACGGCAGGGAGCGGCGACGGTCGTCGCGCTCGTCGTGGTCGCGGCGGCGAATCTGACGACGCAGATGCTGAAGCATGAACTCCTCACACGCCCCTACAACGGGGCGACGGGGGAGTGGCACAACTCATTCCCCTCGGGGCATACCACCGTGATCGTGTCGGCGGTGTTCGCGTTGTTCCTCGTCAGTGCGCCGCGGCTGCGCGCGTTGATCGCGGCGGTGGGGTCGCTTGCGATCGTCGCTGTCGGGGCGCTTCTGGTTGCGAGTCAGTGGCACCGGCCGAGCGACATCGTTGCCGGGGTGCTCGTGGTCGCGATCTATGTCTTTCTCGGCGGCGCGGTGCTCGCGCGGGTGCGCCCGGCAGCGCCGTCGGGCCCGCGCACGGGTGTCGCCGGCACGATCGCCCTGCTGGTGCTCGCTGCGGCCGCTGCGACGGCGGCACTCACACTGGCGTATCTGACGGCGGATGCCTCGACCGAGGGCTCTGCGGCGGCGACGGCGGCCGGGTTCGTCGCGATTGCCGCGGCGACCGGCGGTACCACCGTCTTGGCATCCCGTCTGTTCCGACGCGTCGGCTGACCACGGCCGGGGAGCCGCAGCCGGCCGGTAGACTCGACGGGCCCGCCTCTGTAGCTCAGTGGAAGAGCAGGCGCGTCCTAAGCGAATGGTCGGGGGTTCGAATCCCTCCAGGGGCACCGTTGTTTTTTGCTTTTGAACAGGCGTTTCTTTCGTGGTCAGACCTCTCAGAATCGCGTTTTGCCCGCTTTTTGCCCGCATTTGAGAACGCTATGAGTCGACGACCGTGGTCTGCGGAGGGCTTCTTTTGAC
>QFPD01000099.1 GCA_003248845.1 Microbacterium sp.
CCCTTCGTCGCCTCCCCCGCTGTGACGGGAATAGGATGATCGTAGCGCCCGCGTGCGGCGACGAGGCCCGACGTCCCCCCGGGGAGGACGGTCACCCCGTCGGACCGAGGTGCCCGTTCACACCAAGGGAGGACGACCGTGTCTGCACCAGCACGCGTCACACCGTCGGTAGCCCAGACCACGTCGAAGACCCCGCGCGGCACGCTGTACCGCGGCAACGAGGGCATGTGGTCGTGGGTCCTGCACCGCATCACCGGCGTCGCCATCTTCTTCTTCCTGCTCGTGCACGTGCTCGACACGGCGCTCATCCGTCTCTCGCCGGAGGCGTACGACGCGGTCATCGGCACGTACAAGAACCCGGTCATGGGCATCGGCGAGGTCTTCCTGGTCGCCGCGATCGCGTACCACGCCTACAACGGGCTGCGCATCATCGCCGTCGACCTGTGGCCGTGGGCGACGCGTCACCAGCGCCAGCTGTGGTGGGGCGTCATCGGCATCTGGGCCGTGACCCTCGCCGGGTTCGCGCCGCGCCACCTCATGAACGTCTTCGCGAACGTGGGAGGGGGGCACTGATGTCTTTCGTCCACGATGCCCAGGAGCGCGAGCTCGACGCGCACCTCGCCGACATCGCGGCGCCGCGCTCTCCGCGCCCGCGCGGCCGGGGGCGCAACCTCGAGAAGCTCGGCTGGCTGTACATGCGCATCTCGGGTGTGCTGCTCGTCGTGCTCATCTTCGGCCACCTCTTCGTGAATCTCATGCTCGGCGAGGGCATCCACGGCATCGACTTCGCGTTCGTCGCCGGAAAGTTCGCCAGCCCGTTCTGGCAGTGGTGGGACGTGCTGATGCTGTGGCTCGCGCTCATCCACGGCGCCAACGGCATGCGCACGATCGTGAACGACTACGTGACCGGCGCGACCACCCGCAAGGTTCTCGTCTGGGCACTGTGGGTGGCGGCCGGGTTCCTCATCCTCCTCGGCACCCTCGTCGTCTTCACGTTCGACCCGTGCCTGGGCATCGAGAACTCGACGACCGACTGGCTGATCGAGATGTGCTCGGCCGTCTGAGCGGCATCCTGAGCGCTCTCGAGACGACGACGAAGTAAGAAGACGAAGGCAACCCTGACGTGAGCACCGCGACCACCGCGCATCCCGAAGCCGTCCTGCGTGACGGCGTCTACTACCACGAGTTCGACATCGTCATCGTCGGCGCCGGCGGCGCCGGCATGCGTGCCGCGATCGAGGCGGGCCCCGGCGCCCGCACAGCCGTCATCACGAAGCTGTATCCGACGCGCTCGCACACCGGTGCGGCGCAGGGCGGTATGGCGGCGGCGCTCGCGAACGTCGAAGAGGACTCGTGGGAGTGGCACACCTTCGACACCGTCAAGGGCGGCGACTACCTCGTCGACCAGGATGCCGCGGAGATCCTCGCCAAGGAGGCGATCGACGCCGTCATCGACCTCGAGAACATGGGGCTGCCCTTCAACCGCACCCCCGAGGGCAAGATCGACCAGCGTCGCTTCGGCGGTCACACCGCCGACCACGGCAAGACGCCCGTCCGTCGCGCCTGCTACGCCGCCGACCGCACGGGCCACATGATCCTGCAGACGCTGTTCCAGAACTGCGTCAAGCTCGGCATCAACTTCTTCAACGAGTTCTACGCTCTCGATCTCATCACGGTGAAGGATGCCGACGGCAACACCCAGGTCGCCGGCGTCGTCGCCTACGAGCTCGCGACGGGTGATCTCCATGTCTTCCACTCCAAGGCCGTCATCTTCGCGACGGGCGGGTTCGGGAAGATCTACAAGACGACCTCCAACGCCCACACCCTGACGGGCGACGGCGTCGGCATCGTCTGGCGCAAGGGCCTGCCGCTCGAGGACATCGAGTTCTTCCAGTTCCACCCGACGGGTCTCGCGGGCCTCGGCATCCTGCTCACCGAGGGTGCCCGCGGTGAGGGCGCGATCCTGCGCAACGCGTCGGGTGAGCGCTTCATGGAGCGCTACGCCCCCACCATCAAGGACCTGGCCCCGCGCGACATCGTGGCCCGCTGCATGGTCAAGGAGGTGCTCGAAGGGCGCGGTGCCGGACCCCACAAGGACTACGTCTACCTCGACTGCACGCACCTCGGTGCCGAGGTCCTCGAGACGAAGCTTCCCGACATCACCGAGTTCGCCCGCACGTACCTCGGCGTCGACCCCGTGACCGAGCCGGTGCCGGTCATGCCCACCGCGCACTACGCGATGGGAGGCATCCCCACCAACAACAACGGTGAGGTGCTGCAGAACAACGACACCGTCGTTCCGGGCCTGTACGCCGCCGGTGAGTGCGCGTGCGTCTCGGTGCACGGCGCGAACCGTCTCGGCACCAACTCGCTCCTCGACATCAACGTCTTCGGCAAGCGCTCGGGTCGCAACGCCGTCGAGTACGTGCAGACGGCGGACTTCGTCCCGCTTCCCGAGGACCCGGCGAAGGAGGTCCGCGAGATGCTCGAGGGCCTGCGCAACAACCCGGGCACCGAACGCATCGCCGTTCTCCGCAAGACGCTGCAGGAGGAGATGGATGCCAACGCGCAGGTCTTCCGCACGGAGGAGACCCTGACCAACGTCATGGGCACCATCCACGACCTGCGTCAGCGGTACAAGAACGTCCACGTCGACGACAAGGGCAAGCGGTTCAACACCGACCTGCTCGAGGCCGTCGAGCTGGGCTTCCTGCTCGACCTGGCCGAGGTGGTCGTGTTCTCCGCCCGCAACCGCAAGGAGAGCCGCGGCGGCCACATGCGCGAGGACTACGAGAACCGCGACGACGAGAACTACATGCAGCACACGATGGCCTACCTCACGGGCGACCCGCACTCGCCCGACCCCGAGGACCACATCCGCCTGGACTGGAAGCCGGTCGTGTTCACGAAGAACGAGGCGGGCGAATTGAACTACCCGCCGATGGAGAGGAAGTACTGATGACGCTCGTCGCCGACGATGCCGCCGTCGTGGAATCGACGGGCGAGGCCCCCATCCAGTCGTACCTCGTCACCTTCAACATCCGTCGTTTCGACCCCGAGGTCGACGCCGAACCGCGCTGGGTCGACTACGACGTCGAGCTGTACCCCACCGACCGCGTGCTCGACGCGCTCCACAAGATCAAGTGGGAGGTCGACGGGTCGTTGTCATTCCGCCGATCGTGTGCGCACGGCATCTGCGGCTCCGACGCGATGCGCATCAACGGCCGCAACCGTCTCGCCTGCAAGACGCTGATCAAGGATCTCGACATCTCGAAGCCGATCTACGTCGAGGCGATCAAGGGCCTGCCGCTGGAGAAGGACCTCATCGTCGACATGGAACCCTTCTTCGCGTCGTATCGCGAGGTTCAGCCGTTCCTCATCGCGAACTCGAAGCCCGAAGCGGGCAAGGAGCGCATCCAGTCGATCGCCGACCGCGAGATCTTCGACGACACGACCAAGTGCATCCTGTGCGCGGCGTGCACCTCGTCGTGCCCCGTGTTCTGGACGGACGGGCAGTACTTCGGCCCCGCCGCGATCGTCAACGCGCACCGCTTCATCTTCGATTCGCGCGACGACGCCGCGACGACCCGCCTCGACATCCTCAACGACAAGGAGGGCGTGTGGCGCTGCCGCACGACCTTCAACTGCACCGAGGCGTGCCCCCGTGGCATCGAGGTGACGAAGGCCATCGCCGAGGTCAAGCAGGCCGTCCTGCGCCACTGAGTGCGGGCCGCCGCCTCTCAGTGCGTCGATGGCGCGGCATCCGTGCTCGATATCCTGACAGCGTGAGCGACACACCCGAGCGGCCCGACGACGTCTGGCGCACCCGGTGGGAGCAGTCTCCGCTGCGCGAGCGGCTCGACGAGCCGATCGAACGCGCGACGCAGCTGACGCGCAAGACGCTCGCCTGGTTCCCGGTTCGGGTGTGGCGCAACTTCCTGCGCAACAACGGATTCCTCCTCGCCGCCGCGATCAGCTATCAATCGCTGTTCGCGATGTTCTCCGCGATCTATACGGCGTTCGCCGTCGTCGGCATCTGGCTGGGCGGCAGCGCATCGGCCGTGTCCGGCCTCATCTCGATCATCAACTCCTACATTCCGGGCATCATCGGCAAGGAGGAGGGTCAGGGCCTCGTCACCGAGGCGGACGTGGCCGAGATCGCTCAGCGATCCGGCAGCGTCCTGGCCATCACCGGTGCCGTCGCCTTCGTCGTGGCGCTGTGGACCGCGATCGGGTTCGTCACGTTCACCCGTCGCGCCGTACGCGACATCTTCGGGCTGCCGTTCGACACCCGCAACTACGTGCTGCTGAAAGCGCGCGACTTCCTCGCGGCGGCGATGTTCGGCCTCGCGCTGCTGGTCGGCGCCGCACTCGCCGGCGTCACGACAGGGGTGATCGAGGCGATCTTCGACTTCTTCGGCTGGAAGAGCTCGTCGGGATGGGTCTGGATCGCCGGCCGACTCGCATCGGCGCTCGTGGCCTTCGTCATCAACACGGCGGCCCTCGCCGCGCTCATCCGTTTCCTGACCGGCACCTCGCTGCGGTGGCGGCTCATCCTCCCCGGTGCGGCGCTTGGCGGCGGAGCGCTCGTCGTCCTCCAACTCGGTGCGGGCCTCCTCCTCTTCTACTCCCCCTCCAATCCTCTGCTCGCCACGTTCTCGGTGTTCATCGGGTTCCTCCTGTGGTTCCGACTCGTCGGCATCGTGATCCTCGTCGCGGCATCCTGGGTCGCCACCTCCGCTCGGGATGCCGACGTGCCGATGGTTCCGGTGACGGCCGAGGAGCGGCGACGTCAGGAGCAGGAGGCCTTGCTGCTCGCGGCGCGGGTGCGTGTGCGCGATGCGCACATCGCGCGCGCGGACGCGCCGTGGTGGGGCCGGTGGACCGCGACGCGCGACCTTCGGCGCGCGGAGGACGAGCTAGCGCGCCTCGAGGCGCGGGCCTCCGGCCGCGTCGACGGCGGTGTCGGCAGCCCTCGTTAGGCTGTTGCGGTGCCACGCAATCTCCGCCTCGCTTCCGTGAACGTCAACGGCATCCGCGCCGCCGTCCGCAAGGGCATGCGGGAGTGGCTGGATGCCGCGGACGTCGACGTCCTGACCTTGCAGGAGGTGCGTGCCGAAGCCTCCGACCTCGCAGCCGCGCTCCCCGGTTGGCACGTCGTGAACGACGAAGCTCTCGCCAAGGGGCGAGCGGGCGTCGCGATCGCCACCCGGGAGCCGATCGACCTCTGGCGCGTGGAGCTCGGCGACGACACCCTCGACTCCAAGGGGCGGTGGGTCGAGGCTGATGTCCAGGTGGCCGGTCAGACGGTCACCGTCGTCAGCGCCTACGTCTTCACGGGCGAGGACGGAACACCCAAGCAGGATGCGAAGTACGCGTTCCTCGACGCGATGACGACGCGGATGCCGCAGCTCGGACCCCTCGCAGTCATCACGGGCGATCTCAACGTCGGCCATCGCGAACTCGACATCCGCAATTGGAAGGGCAACGTCAAGAAGGCAGGCTTCCTGCCGCGCGAGCGGGCCTACTTCGACCGCTTCCTCGGCGCCGCAGGCGAGACCGTGACGGGCGTCGACGGGTCGACCGGCCCCGGCCTCGGCTGGGTCGATGTCGGCCGACGCTGGGCGGGCGAGGTCGACGGGCCCTACTCATGGTGGTCGAACCGCGGCAAGGCCTTCGACACCGACACGGGATGGCGCATCGACTACCACCTCGCAACGCCGGCGCTCGCGGAGCGTGTCGTGGACTATCGCATCGTGCGCGCCCCGTCATGGGACACCCGCTGGAGCGATCACGCCCCCGTCGTCGCCGACTACGCCTTCTGACCGCGGCCGGCGGTGACCGCGTCCCGGCATCCACTCAATAGACTGAAGGGATGACCAAGCCCCGCCTCTACTCCGGAATGCAGCCGTCCGCCGACTCCCTCCAGATCGGCAACTACATCGGTGCGCTCCTGCAGTGGCGGGATCTGCAGGATGCCTACGAGGCGTTCTTCTCCGTCGTCGACCTGCATGCGCTCACTCAGCCGAACGACCCCGCGGAGCTGCGCGAGAAGACTCGCCGGACGGCCGCGCAGTACATCGCCGCCGGCATCGAGCCGTCGAAGTCGACCCTGTACGTCCAGTCGCACGTGCGCGCGCACGCGGAGCTCGCCTGGATCCTCTCGACGATCACCGGCTTCGGCGAGGCGAGCCGGATGACGCAGTTCAAGGACAAGTCGGTGCGCTACGGGACCGATGCGACGAACGTCGGCCTGTTCACTTACCCCGTTCTGATGGCCGCCGACATCCTGCTCTATCAGACCGACATCGTCCCGGTCGGCGACGACCAGAAGCAGCACGTCGAGCTGACGCGCGACCTCGCTGAGCGGTTCAACTCGCGCTACGGCACGGCGTTCACGGTGCCGATCCCCGTCATTCAGAAAGAGACCGCGCGCATCTACGACCTGCAGAACCCGACCGCGAAGATGTCGAAGTCGGCCGAGTCGGACGCCGGTGTTCTGTGGCTCCTCGACGACCCCTCCGTTTCGGCGAAGAAGATCATGCGCGCCGTGACCGACAACGACGGCAGTGTCCGCTACGACCGCGAGTCGAAGCCGGGGGTCTCGAACCTGCTGACGATCTACGCGGCCCTCACCGGCCGCCAGATCCCCTCGATCGAGGATGAGTACGCCGGTCGCGGCTACGGCGACTTCAAGAAGGGTCTCGCCGAGGTCGTCGTGAACGAGTTCGGGCCGGTGCGTCAGCGCGCGCTCGAGCTGCTGGCCGACCCCGCAGAACTCGACCGGGTGCTGGCATCCAACGCGACGCGCGCCGACGAGGTCGCGGACGCCACCCTCGCCGACGTGTATGACAAGGTCGGTCTCCTCCGCCGGGGCTGACTCCGCCGGGTAGGCGCTGCTTCGGCATCCATGCCGGTGGGCGTCACTGGTCGCTGCGCGTCACTGGTCGCTGCACCAACGCGTTCACAATTCAGTCTCCTTCCGTCGCCCTGTCGGCGATCCCCCCAGGATCACGGACTTCTGTCTCGCGTCCTCGGGCGGCGAGACTGAATTGTGAACCCGATCAGTGTCCCGACCGGGAGCCGACGAGGCCGGCCAGCCCGGCGAACACGTCGTCCTCGCGGTACAGGATGTCTTCCGCGACGATCCGGAGCACGCAGTATCCCTGTCGCG
>QFPD01000100.1 GCA_003248845.1 Microbacterium sp.
GGGTTGGCTGATTCTCTGCCATGGCGAGATTCGGCTGGAGTTCTTCCTGTTCCCTGGCCATGTGCCCGAGGAGAGCTCCTTCATGTGCAGCGTCCGAGTCGATGACCTCGATCAGCTGTATCGGCAGATCAAGGAGTCAGGCGTCGTCGAGAAGACCGCCGGTCTTCCGCGGCTGCACCCCGTGGAGTTGCAGCCCTGGGGGCAACGCGCCGGGTTCCTCGTCGACCCTGACGGGACACAACTGAACCTGATCGAGAATCTCGCTGAGCCCGGTTCCGCCAGTACTAGTATCTAGGCGATGAAGGCGTTGAGGATCACGCCGGCGGTCCCGGTTCTGGTCGCCCGGCTCCGAGATGACGGTCTTGATCCCGCGGGGGCAGACGCGGCCGCGTATCGCCCGGGACAAGTACGCCTTGTCGCCACGGAGCGCGTCGGATCGGGTTCGTGGTCCGCCCTGGCATCCGCAAACGGTCGTGACCTCACGCCCGGGCGCGCACAGCAGCATCTCCTTGATTGAAGGACCACTCCACACCCGAGAGCTCCTGAAGCCGGTACCGGCGGTGCTCGCGGGGCATGTCAACTCAACCAGGAGGCGATGGCGAGGCCCCATGGTTGTCGACCGTGGTGAAGACCTGTGCATCGCAAATGAGTGCGGGCTGCCGGAGGAGGTGTTTCACGTGAAACGTCGGCGGGTACGCGCCTCGGTTACTTCAATGCGCGGCGCCGTACGCGCCACACCCTCGGCGTCTGGAGTTCCGTTGGAGTTCCGTCGGGCACGGATGGGTGTTCACGCCCGGCCGATCGGCGCACGGGCCGTCAGGTTGAGTCGAAACTCATGGAAAATCCCTCGTTGCGGCGGATGCTCCTCCTCGGTGTGTCGGCAACCTCGTATGCCGCGCGTCGCGCACCCCTGCCGCGCACCTCGACATCACTGCGTGAGCAGAGGGTGTTTCACGTGAAACATCGGCGTGGTCGTCGTGCCCGCGATCTCCGTTCACCGGGCGTGGTGTGGCGCTTGATGAACGGCCGCGATCCGGTCCGCCGTGGGGAGCGGTGCGGCAGCTTCGGTTCTATTCAGTGAGGAGGAGGTGTTTCACGTGAAACATGGGCCGGCTGTACGGGCGCCACGGGATGTGTTTCACGTGAAACGTCGCCGCCCATCGAGAGGGGGACCTCGGCGTCGTGGGCCTCGACTACAGTGGAAAGGTCCCCGAATCGATAGGAGTCCGCGGTGCAGGAATCGGAGAACGCGACCGCTCCCGCACCCTTCTCCATCGACGACAGCCCGATCGCCCGTGAACTCGCCGACCTCACATCACGGCGCCGGGCGCTCGATGCGGTGTCCCTCGATTTCGAGGGAACGACGCGGGTCATCACGGTGTCGAACCAGAAGGGCGGCGTGGGAAAGACCACCACAACCGTCAACATCGCCGCCGCGCTCGCGACCCTCGGGGCTCGAGTGCTGGTGATCGATCTCGATCCGCAGGGGAATGCGTCGACGGCGCTCGGCGTGCCGCACACCGCCGACATCCCGAGTGTGTATGACGTGCTGATCGACGAGTTCCCGCTCGCAGACATCATCCAGACAAGCCCCGAGTCCCCGAACCTGCTGTGCGCTCCCAGCACGATCCACCTCGCCGGCGCAGAGATCGAACTCGTCTCCCAGGTCGCACGAGAGCACCGTCTACGCACCGCACTCGAGGAGTACCTCGCGACATCGACGGAGCGGCTGGATTACGTCCTCATCGACTGCCCCCCGTCGCTCGGTCTGCTCACGATCAATGCCTTCACGGCCGCCGGCGAGTTGATGATCCCCATCCAGTGCGAGTACTACGCACTCGAGGGCCTCAGCCAGCTGCTCGGCAGCATCCGGATGATTCAGAAGCACCTGAATCCGGCGCTCCATCTGTCGACGATCGTCCTGACGATGTACGACGGTCGTACCCGGCTCGCGCAGCAGGTCGCCGAGGAGGTGCGCCAGCACTTCCCGAGCGAGGTGCTGAAGACCGTGATCCCGCGTACCGTGCGGGTGTCCGAGGCGCCGAGCTTCGGGCAGACGGTCATCGCGTACGACCCGCAGTCGGTCGGAGCCGTGTCCTACCGCGAAGCCGCGGTAGAGCTGGTGCACCGGCAGTGAATGAAGACGAACGAGGAAGGCATCTGATGGCGAAGCGCACAGGACTGGGCCGGGGGATCGGCGCCCTCATTCCGACGACCGAGAGCACCGAGTCCCGCCCGGTCGACGTGTTCTTCCCGGGGGCGGCAACACCCGCCCCCGATGCCGCGTCGACGCCGGCATCCGTGGAGAACACCTCCCCGACGTCGGGCGGCGCAGTGAGTGCTTCCACGGAGGGCCCCGCCGCCGAAGACACCGTCGACCTCCTCGCCGTGCCGGGGGCGCGCCTCATCGAGATCGACCCCAATGAGATCGTGCCGAACCCACGGCAGCCGCGTACCAACTTCGACCCGGACGATCTGGCGGAGCTCGTGCACAGTGTGCGGGAGTTCGGCGTGCTGCAGCCGGTCGTCGTGCGCCGCAACGAAGAGGGCGCCTATGAGCTCATCATGGGTGAGCGGCGCACCCGCGCCTCGCGCGAAGCCGGACTCGCCTCGATTCCCGCGATTGTCCGCGACACCGCCGACGACGACCTGCTGCGTGACGCGCTGCTTGAGAACCTGCACCGTTCCCAGCTCAACCCGCTCGAAGAAGCATCCGCCTATCAGCAGCTCCTCGAGGATTTCGGCATCACCCAGGAGCAGCTCGCGACGCGCATCGGCCGATCGCGTCCGCAGATCAGCAACACGATCCGCCTCCTGAAGCTGCCCGTGCCGGTGCAGCAGCGGGTCGCCGCCGGGGTGCTGAGCGCCGGGCACGCGCGCGCGATCCTCTCACTCGACAGCGTCGAGGCGATGCAGCGTCTCTCGGACAAGATCGTCAACGAGGACCTGTCCGTACGTGCGGCAGAGGCCGCGGCCAAGGGAGTGGATGCCGCGCTGCAGCGGACCCCGGCACCGAAGGCCGGCGCTCGTCGCGCTCATCTCGACGACGTCGCTGAGCGCTTGGGGGACCGGCTCAATACGAAGGTGAAGATCTCGCTTTCGGCAAGAAAAGGCCAGGTCATCATCGATTTCGCCACCATCCAGGACCTCAACCGCATCCTCGGGGAGATCGGTGAGACCGAGTACGGCTCCGCTGCGGGAGCGTAGGCTGGAGGAGGGGTGACCGAACGCCCCCCGCTCCCTCGACGCGCGAGCCTCGAGGTCCTGCGCGCCGAGGCATCCGACGAACTGTCGGTGCTCGTCGAGGAGCGGATCCGCGACGGGGAGGACCCGTGGGACTTCATGGAGGACCTGCCGTCTGTCGACGAGCTTGTCGTTCTGACCCTCCGTGCCGAGAACATCGCCGCCGACGGCGGCAATCGGCCCACGGTCGCGCGCAACTATCGGGTACTGCGTCAGATTTCGCTCGACTACCCCGCGCTCACGCGCGCCGTGTGGCGTCTGCTCGGCAGTGAGCCGCACCGTACGTGGGATGCCTCGGTGCGCGTCAAGGCGTCCTGACGACACGGCGCGCTGAGGACACCACGAACTGACGACGCCGCGGCGCTCGACCGGTGAACGGGAGCGCCGCGGCGTCGGTGGTCAGGCGATTACGGTGGTCAGGCGAGGTAGGTGGCGAGGTCCTGCTCGAGGGCGAACTTCGGCTTGGCACCGATGATCGTCTTCTCGACCTGGCCCTTGTTGAAGACCTTCATCGCGGGGATCGAGGTGATCTGGTACTCCATCGCGAGGTTGGGGTTCTCGTCGACGTTGAGCTTCAGAACGGTGATCTTGTCGCCGTTCTCGGACTGGATCTCATCGAGGATCGGGCCGACCATACGGCACGGCCCGCACCAGGCGGCCCAGAAGTCGACCAGGACGGGGCCTTCTGCGTCGATGACGTCCTGCTGCCAGGTGCTCTCGCTCGTGGCCTTCGCGGTCATTGTGTTCTCCTTAGGGGTGGTTCGCTGTGGTGAAACGCGTTCGGTGTCGGAATTGTTCCGCTGCGCGTGTGTCAGACCGCGCCGGCCGCCGCGGTGTCGGCGTCACCGTCGGCATCCGTGAGGTGGTCGATCTCCGAGGCATCCACTTCGGGAAGACCGGCGTCACCGCGAGCGGCGAGGTAGTGCTCGACGTCGAGGGCTGCGGTGGTGCCGGATGCCGCGGCGGTGACGGCCTGCCGGTACGTCGGGTCGACCACGTCGCCCGCGGCGAAGACTCCGGCGACCGACGTACGCGAGGAACGGCCGTCGACCCACACGGTGCCGTGTTCGGTCAGGCGCAGCTGGTCGTGCACGAGGTGGGTGCGCGGGTCGTTGCCGATTGCGACGAAAACCCCGGTCACGGGCAGTTCTCGCGTCGAGCCGTCGACCGTGTCGCGCAGCAGCAGGCCCGTGACCGCGTCACCGCCGAGGACATCGGCGACCTCGCTGTTCCAGACGAACTCGATCTTCTCGTTCGCGAACGCACGGTCCTGCATGATCTTCGACGCGCGCAGCTCGTCGCGGCGGTGCACGATGTAGACCTTCGAGGCGAACTTCGTCAGGAACGTCGCCTCCTCCATCGCCGAGTCGCCGCCGCCGATGACGGCGATCTGCTGCTCGCGGAAGAAGAAGCCGTCGCACGTCGCGCAGTACGAGACGCCGTGGCCGGAGAGGCGCTGCTCGCCCGCGATACCGATCTTGCGGGGTGCGGAGCCCGTGGCGAAGATGACCGACTCGGCTTCGTGTACGGCGCCGTTGCCCAGCGTGACCTTCTTCACGTCGCCCGACAGGTCGAGCCCGACGACGTCCTGGTAGAGGACCTCGGTGCCGAACTTCTCGGCCTGCTCCTGCATCTTGGTCATGAGCTCGGGGCCCATGATGCCTTCGGGGAAGCCGGGGAAGTTCTCGACCTCGGTGGTGTTCATGAGCTCACCACCGGTCTCGACGGAACTCGCGACGAGGAGCGGGGAGAGGTTCGCGCGCGCTGCATAGATCGCGGCGGTGAAGCCCGCCGGGCCGGAACCGATGATGATGACCTGTCGCACTGCTCTGCCTTTCCGAGGCTTTGTTGGCTTTCCGAGGCGTTTCGTGACTTCTCGTGCGGCCCGAACGCGGGCCACGAAGCGTAGAACCCATGGTAGCCGCGGCGCATTCCGCGACGAGGGAGGCGGGTCGTCAGCGGCCGAGGATGCGGCGCACCAAACGGGCCGCGATGGCCAGCTCCGGTGCGCGCAGCGCGGCGAGCGCGGCGACGTACACGAGGAGGGATGCCGCGCCGACGATCGCCCCGCCGGCCGCTCCCAGGAACCGGTCGCTCGTCATCCATCCGCCGGGCCCCCCGAGCAGGAGGAACACCACCCACCCCCCGATGAACGCGGGAACCGCCGCGAGCGCGAAGCGGCCCAGCGCGCGCCACGTCGGGTGCAGCGCGGCCGTGTCGGTGTGACGGCGCAGCAGACGCAGCGCGACCGGTAGCTGCACGTACGTCGACAGCGACTGCGCGAGCGCGACGGTCGCGGCGAGGAAGGCGAGCGGCAGGATGCCGAGGTACACGGCGATCACGGCGATGACGGCGCCGATCGCCGCGAGCGCTGCCTGCACGAACGAGAACACGAACGGCGTGCGGGTGTCCTGGAAGGCGAAGAAGGCGCGGCGCAGCACGACGAGCACCCCGAACGGCACGAGCGCGATGAGGTAGGCGCACAGCACCCACGCCATGGCGACAGCGCCTTCCGTGCTGTTCGTGAAGACGCGGGTGAGGGGGACGGATGCCGCGGCGATCGCCGCCGTGAAGCCGAACGCGAAAAGGGCGATCGCTCGGATCGACTCGTCGAGGTTCGGGCCGACGCGGTCGAGCCGTCCGGCGGTGACGTCCTCGGCGAGCCGGGTGAAGTACGTCGTCGAGATGGACATCGCGACGATCGAGTGCGGCAGCATGAAGATCAGCCACGCGTAGACCATCACCGAAACGCTCGCCTTGCCCGATGCGAGCGTCACGACCTGACTCTGCACGATGCCGGCGACCTGACCCACGACGACGGCGAGAAAGGTCCACCACGCGAGGGTGCCGATGTGCCGCAGGCCGATGCCGCGCCACCGGAAGTCGGGGCGCACGTGCAGTTTCGTGCGCTTCCAGAAGAACAGCAGCACGACCGTCTGGAGTGCGATGCCGAGGGTAGCCGTTCCACCGAGCAGAGCGATCATGCCGGCATCCCAGTCCGACAGCTCGGTGAACGGACCGCCGAAGACGGCCAGGAACACCCCGAACCCGGCGATCGAGACGAGGTTGTTGACCGTTGGAGCCCAGCTGTACGGACCGAAGACTTTGCGCGCGTTCAGGACTTCGCCGAGAAGGGCGAACAGGCCGTAGAACAGCAGCTGCGGCAGCACCCAGTAGGCGAACGCGACGGCCAGCGCGTGCTGCTGCGGACCCCACGAGGCCGCGTACAGCCAGACGAGGACAGGTGCGATCGCCATCATGAGCGCTGTGGCGGCGACCAGGACGACCGCGCCGAGGGTGAGGAGTTTGGAGACGTACCGTGAGCCGCCGTCGGTGTGAGCGGCCGCTTTGACGATCTGCGGCACGATGATGCCCGTGATGACGCCCGCCGCCAGCAGTTCGTAGACGTTCGTCGGCAGCGTCGCCGCGACGCTGAAGGCATCCGCGGCACGGCTGCCGTACGAGCCGATCACGGCGACGAGGACGAGCGAGCGGACGAGACCGGTGATGCGGGAGAAGAGCGTGCCCGCCCCGATGATGGCGCTCGCGCGACCGAGGCTAGCCATCGGCATCCTCACTGTTCGTGTTAGGGGACGCGCTCGCGGAAGCACGTCGGCGCCGCAGTTTCAGCACCGTACGGACGACCCCGAGGATCAAGAGCGCCGCCACGAGCGTGATCATGATGACGAGTCCGACGGATTCCCATTCGGCGTGCACGGACACGTGCACGGGCACCGCGTCTCCGATCGGTACGCCCGTGGCGCTGCGCAGCTGCAGCTCGAGCGTCGACTCGCCACTGCCGACCCGTGCCTGGACGGGCACCTGCACTCGGGTGTTCTGCGACGGCCCCGCCTCGACGGGGGTCGTGCCCTGAACGACGAGGCGCGGGTCGTTCCGTGTCGCGACGAGGACGACCGACACCGGCCAGCGC
>QFPD01000101.1 GCA_003248845.1 Microbacterium sp.
ACGTCGCCGTCGTCGGCGCGCCCGCGGCGTGGCCGACCGATCCCTGGCTCTACCTGGGCGGTGTCATCGGCGTGACGTACATCTTCCTTTCGGCCGCGCTCGTCGTTCACACCGGTGTGCTGATCCTCGGGCTCGGAGCGGTCGCCGGACAGCTCGTGACGGCGTTTCTGCTGGATGCCGCGTGGCCGGCCGACGCCGGGCCCGGCTGGCTGGCCGAGCTCGCCATGGTCATCGTGGCCGGCACCGGCGTCGTCGTCGCGGCCACGCCATCGTCGTGGCGCCGCCGACGCAGGCGAGACTGACGGTCAGACCGGCGTGGTCTCGGCGGCCGTCCCGGTGTGCGCGGCGGTGACGATCGCGGCGTGCGTCTCGGCCTTCGCGCGTGCCTTCTCGGCCCGGCGGGCCGCCTTCTCGGCTCTGTGTGCGGCCTTGCGCGCCTTCTTGTCGGCTTTCTGAGCCTTTGCGGCCCAGTCGGTCGGCTTCTTGTCCTTGTGCTTCTCGGACCTCGATGCCTTCTTCGCGGGCTTCATCTCCGCCCGCCCGTGCGCGAACTCATCCGGTGTCGTCGTCACGCCCGGCATCCGTGTGACGTGCGCGCGCGCGTCGACGGCTTTGCGGCGTTCGGGCCGTGATCGCTCGGGCTTGCCGCCCACGTACAGCCACCCGAGCAGCTCCTCGTCCTTCGTCAGTCCGTGGGCGGTCGCGACGGGGGCGGATCGCGTGTAGTGGCCGGTGCGCCAGATGACGCCCCATCCGGCCTCGTCCAGCAGCAGGCTCAGCGTGTGCGCGACACCCGAGGCGACGGCCTCCTGCTCCCACCGCGGCACTTTGTCGCTCTTGCGATAGCTCGCGACGATCCCGACGAGCAGCGGGGCGCGCAAAGGTTTGGTCGACGGGGACGAGTCGCCCTGGGCGGCCGCGATCGCAGCGCCCAGGGCGAGGCGGTCATCGCCGCGCAGCTCGATGATGCGCCACGGGCGCAGTGATGAATGATCGGCGACACGACCGGCGGCCGACACCAGGGTGACGAGTTCGGCACGCGTCGGCGCGGCATCCGTCACCTTCGACCAGGACCGACGCTGACGCACCGCGTCGAAGGCGGGGCGCGAGGCGGCGTCGCTCACGACTCGGGTGAGAACGAGAGCGACAGCGAATTCATGCAGTATCGGTCGCCGGTCGGCGTGCCGAACCCGTCGGGGAAGACGTGGCCGAGGTGCGACCCGCAGTTCGCGCAGCGCACTTCGGTGCGCACCATTCCGTGGCTGCGGTCCTCGATGAGCTCGACGGCCTCGGGACGCACGGACTCGTAGAAGCTCGGCCACCCGCAGTGCGAGTCGAACTTCGTCCCGCTCTGGAAGAGCTCGGCGCCGCACGCGGCGCACGTGTACAGGCCGGCTCGGTGCTCGTCGAGGAGCTCGCCGGTCCACGCCCGCTCCGTCCCGGCCTGGCGCAGGACAGCGTACTGATCGGGGCTCAGCTCCGCGCGCCACTGCTCATCGGTCTTCTGCACGTTGTACGACATGGGTGGTCACCTTTCGTCCGTCCTATTCAACCGGAATGAATCCCCGTCTGTTCCGCGTCCCGCGGGTTCTCAGGATGCCCCGGGGTGGCTCACGGCCGAGGAGGCTCGGTGGGCTTAGCCTCGAGGGCGTGCCCCTCTCCCCGCGCGACCGCGACCTGCTGGACTTCGAGTCCCGCTGGAACGGACACAGCGCGGCGAAGGAGGAGGCTATCGCCCGCGACCTCGCGATGACGCCCGCCCGCTATTACCAGCTGCTCGAGCGCGTCATCGACGTACCGGATGCCGCGGAGCACGACGCCATGCTCGTCCACCGCCTGCGCCGTCTGCGCGAGCGCCGCACGACCGTCGCCGTCGACGGCTCCTCCGCGATGCGCACAGGAACGGCCCGGTAGCATTCTCTGGTGCCCAAGACTCCGCCGCCGAAGGATCGCTTCGACGACCTCCCCGCCGACCGGGGGCGGATCGGTGCCCACCGTGCCGAGAACCCCCGTCTGCGCGGTGGGATGGTCCTGCTCTGGTCCGTCATCGCGACGGTCGTCCTCGTCGCTGTCGGGATCTTCGGCACGATGCTCGCCACCGGTCGTATCTCCCTGACTCCCGCGTCGACCCCCACGGCGTCGGTCGCACCGAGCACCGAGGCGCGTCTGGACACCTCCTACAAGGTGACGATCCTCAACGCGACGCCACAGCGCGGCCTCGCGAGCGCGATGAGCGACACCCTCGTCGCGGCAGGCTGGAGTGCCGACGACGTCAATGCGGGGGATGCCGGGTCGGAGGACTTCGCCACGACGACGGTGTTCTACACGACTCCGGCCGACGAAGCCGCGGCTCGCGGCCTCGCCGCCGCGATCGGGGGAGCCGACGTCGCGCTGAGCGACGCCTACGCGGGGATGTGGGGCACCGACGACCCGCAGCTCGTGCTGGTCATCGGGCTCGACCGCACCGATGGGGCTACCCCCGCGCCGGACTCGGAGGGCTGAGTCCCGGCGCGCGCTGCGGCGCCTGCGCGGGTCGTGTTTCACGCGTGTGAACACTTCGGTGCAGCCGTGTCAACAGTGCCCGGATCCGGGCTTTCGCGGCATCCCGCGTGGTTAGCATGGCCGAGTCCCGCCGCACCATCAGGAGATTCGCATGAGCGCCAGCACCCACGGAACCGTCAAGTGGTTCAACGCCGAGAAGGGCTTCGGTTTCATCACCGTCGAGGGCGGCCAGGACGTCTTCGTGCACTACTCGAACATCGACATGTCCGGTTTCCGTGTGCTCGAAGAGGGTCAGGCCGTCGAGTTCGTCGTCGGCGCCGGCGCGAAGGGCCCCCAGGCGGAGTCGGTCCGCGTCGTCGCCTGAGCGTCTCCTTCCTCCCCGCCGCGTCCACGCTGCCCTGCCAGCGACATGTCCTGCGTAAACAGGGCCGCGGATCGGCTTGCACTCGTCATGCCCGAGTGCCAGAATGAGTTAGCACTCCGTCATGCTGAGTGCTAAAGACTCATCCTCACGTCCGGGAGGGACGACACACTTATGGCAAAGATCATCGCTTTCGACGAGGAGGCCCGCCGTGGCCTCGAGCGCGGCCTGAACATCCTGGCTGACGCCGTCAAGGTGACGCTCGGCCCGCGCGGCCGCAACGTCGTGCTCGAGAAGAAGTGGGGCGCCCCCACGATCACGAACGACGGTGTCTCCATCGCCAAGGAGATCGAGCTCGACGACCCGTACGAGAAGATCGGCGCGGAGCTCGTCAAGGAGGTCGCCAAGAAGACGGACGACGTCGCCGGTGACGGTACGACGACCGCTACGGTCCTCGCCCAGGCGCTCGTGCGCGAGGGTCTGCGCAACGTCGCGGCCGGCGCTGACCCCATCTCGCTCAAGAAGGGCATCGAGAAGGCCGTCAAGGCTCTCTCCGACGAGCTGCTCGCCTCCGCCAAGGAGGTCGAGACCAAGGACGAGATCGCGGCCACGGCATCCATCTCCGCCGCCGACCCCGAGATCGGCGAGCTCATCGCCGAGGCGATCGACAAGGTCGGCAAGGAGGGTGTCGTCACCGTCGAGGAGTCGAACACCTTCGGCACCGAGCTCGAGCTCACCGAGGGCATGCGCTTCGACAAGGGCTACATCAACCCCTACTTCGTCACGGACCCGGAGCGCCAGGAGGCTGTCTTCGAGGACCCGTACATCCTCATCGCGAACCAGAAGATCTCCAACATCAAGGACCTGCTGCCGATCGTCGACAAGGTGATCCAGGAGGGCAAGGAGCTCGTCATCATCGCGGAGGACGTCGAGGGCGAGGCCCTCGCGACCCTCGTGCTGAACAAGATCCGCGGCATCTTCAAGTCGGTCGCCGTCAAGGCCCCCGGCTTCGGAGACCGTCGCAAGGCTCAGCTCCAGGACATCGCGATCCTCACCGGCGGCCAGGTCATCACCGAAGAGGTCGGCCTCAAGCTCGAGAACGCCACGACGGACCTGCTCGGCAAGGCTCGCAAGGTCATCGTCACGAAGGACGAGACCACGATCGTCGAGGGCGCGGGCGAGTCGTCGCAGATCGAGGGTCGCGTGACCCAGATCAAGCGCGAGATCGAGAACACCGACAGCGACTACGACCGCGAGAAGCTCCAGGAGCGCCTCGCCAAGCTCGCCGGCGGCGTCGCCGTCATCAAGGCGGGTGCGGCCACGGAGGTCGAGCTCAAGGAGCGCAAGCACCGCATCGAGGACGCCGTTCGCAACGCGAAGGCGGCTGTCGAGGAGGGCATCGTCCCCGGTGGTGGCGTCGCGCTCATCCAGGCCGGCAAGAACGCGTTCGAGAAGCTCGAGCTCTCGGGCGACGAGGCGACCGGTGCGAACATCGTCAAGGTCGCCATCGAGGCTCCGCTCAAGCAGATCGCGCTGAACGCGGGCCTCGAGCCCGGTGTCGTCGCGAACAAGGTGTCGGAGCTTCCCGTCGGCCAGGGCCTCAACGCGGCCACCGGCGAGTACGTGGACATGTTCGCGGCGGGAATCATCGACCCGGCCAAGGTCACCCGCTCGGCACTGCAGAACGCGGCATCCATCGCCGGCCTGTTCCTGACGACCGAGGCGGTCGTCGCGGACAAGCCCGAGAAGGTCGCGGCTCCGGCCGGCGACCCGACCGGCGGCATGGACTTCTGATCCGCTGACACGAAAGAAGGGCCCCTCCTCGGAGGGGCCCTTCTTTCGTGTTCCGGCGGAGCCGGTCAGCGGAACAGGCCCGACGCGGCGGCCTCGGTCTGCGCGTACTGGCTGCCCGCGTGGCTCAGGGCGGTTCCGATGTCGCCGAGTGCGGCCTCGAGTTCGCGCTGCGTCAGCCGCCACCGGTCGATCACTCCCTGGAACGCGATCGCCGCGGCGCCGGTCCACGAGCCCTGAAGCTGCGTCAGCTGGCCGAGCATGGCGGCGGTCTCGCCCTGCAGACGATCCGCGGTCGCGCGGATCGCGCCGGTGGCGGTGAGGACGGCATCGGAATCGACGGAGAAGGTCGCCATGTGCGGACCCCTTTCTGTGTGGATGCCGCCACGCTAGGCCGCGGGCAGCTCGGACCGACGTCGAAGCGCGCTATCGGTGGACAACGCGCGGGAACGACTGCCTGTGGAGGAGTCGATGAGAGTCAGAGATCCTCGGGACGCAGCCGCGGCAGGGGCTGGGTCTCGATGAGGAGGTGCTCGGCGGCGTCGCGTTGCTTCGCGAGGGGGAACGAGACCCGGAACGTCGCGCCCCCACCGGCGGTCTCTGAGACATCGATCGAACCGTGCAGCGCTTCGACGACGGAGGCCACGATCGACAGGCCCAGCCCCGATCCGCCCGTCTCGCGGGCACGCGAGGTGTCGGCGCGCCAGAAACGCTGGAAGATCTTGTCGCGGATCTGCTCGGGGATGCCCTCGCCATGATCGCTCACCGCGATCCAGCCCATGCCGGCCCGCTCGTCGACGCCGGTGGACAGTTCGATCGGTGACCCCGCCGGTGTGTAGCGGCGAGCGTTCCCGAGCAGGTTCGCGACGACCTGGCGGATGCGGTTCTCGTCGCCGAGGACGATCGGAGCGGCAGGGTTCGGCACGGCGGCGAGCGGACGCGCCGCGGACGCGGCTTCGTCGGCGGACGCGCTGGCCTGGCGGGGGCGCCGACGCAGGAGGGAGCGGGTTGCGCCCGCAATGCTGCGGCGCGATCCCGTGGCATCCACCGTCGACGTCACGGGCGGCAGGGGTGTGTGGGGTGACGGCGGCGGACGGTCGTCGATGAGGGTGACCTCGCGGTCGGGCAATGCGGCGCGCGTGTCGAGGGCGGCGTCGCGGGCGATCGGACGCAGGTCCACGTCGGCGACGATGATGTCCCGCCGCTCGTCGAGGCGGGCGAGGGCGAGCAGGTCTTCGACGAGTCCGCCCATGCGGATCGCCTCCTTCTCGATCCGCTCCATGGACTGCGCGGTCTGCTCGTCGCCCGCGATCGCGCCCATTCGGTACAGCTCGGCATAGCCGCGGACGGTGACGAGGGGGGTGCGCAGCTCGTGGCTCGCGTCGCCGATGAAGCGCCGCATCTGCTGCACTGTGGCATCGCGCTGGCCGAGGGCGTGGTCGATCCGGTCGAGCATCGTGTTGATCGCGATCTTGAGGCGCCCCACCTCGGTGCCCGGCGTGATGTCGCCCATGCGCTGGCTGAAATCACCCGCCGCGATGGACATGGCGGTCGACTCCACCTGCCCGAGACCGCGGAAGGCGAGGGTCACGAGCAGGCGCGTCGCGATGGCACCCGCGAGGATCGTGACGAGAGCGAGGGCCGTGTAGATCCCGAGGAAGTTCGCGACCGTCTGATTCACGGGCGTCAACGGGAGTGCGAGCAGCTGCACGTACGACTGCTGTGACCCCGGCAGCTGCAGCACGTCGACGGCCGCGTGGAAGGTCGTTTTGCCGTCGACCGAGAGGATGTCGAAGGGAGCTGTGCCCTTCATCAGCGCCTTGTCGAGGCCGAACGGCTCGGGGTAGTGCGGTTGGCTCCCGGCTGGGCCGCCGACGGCCCCACCGGTCTGGAGCAGGGTGCCGTCGGGACCGTAGACCGCGATGTAGAAGGACGTGAGCGGTGCCGTCGCGGGCGGGCCGAACTGGGCGACGCCGTCGATGACCTCGACGCTCAGCAGGCTGGATGCCTGATCGAGGGTGACCGTCTGGGTGATGGACTTGTCGCGCTCGTCGATCTGCGCGTTCCGCAGGAACACGGCGGTGCCGATCCCGACCGCGACGAGCCCGATCGCGAGCACGGCGACGGTGACGCCGGTGACCTTCGCGCGCAGGCTGACGCCGCGCCACCATTCGGTGATCCGATCGCCTCGGCGGGCGTGCGCGGCGAGCGGAGGAGCCACGGTTCTCGCGGGAGCGGCCTCAGGCCGTCTTGCCGGCCTTCAGCATGTAGCCGAAACCGCGCTTGGTCTGGATGAGCGGCTCGGACGAGTATGGATCGATCTTGCGGCGCAGATAGGAGATGTAGCTCTCGACGATGCCGGCGTCGCCGTTGAAGTCGTACTCCCAGACGTGGTCGAGGATCTGCGCCTTGCTCAGCACCCGGTTGGGATTGAGCATGAGATAGCGCAGGAGCTTGAATTCGGTGGGGGAGAGATCGATCGACACGTCCCCGACGGTGACGTCGTGCGTGTCCTG
>QFPD01000102.1 GCA_003248845.1 Microbacterium sp.
GGTCGCCGGGGTCATGGAGTATGCCGACGGCGCGATCGTCGGTACAGCGCTCGTGCGAGCGTTGCGTGACGGGGGCATCGACGGGCTCTCCGCCGAGGCGCGCGCTCTCGCATCCGGCACCCGCCGCTGACGCGGCGCGGGGCAGGCGCGACAGGCGAAGTAGACTTCCCCTCGTGCTTTCCACCGCCTCCGTCGCCGCGTCGATTCCGAGCCCCTCGATCAGCTCGTTCCAGATCGGCCCGCTGACGATCCACTTCTACGCCCTCTGCATCCTCACGGGGATCGTCGTCGCTGCGATCATGACCAATCGCCGCCTGACCAGACGCGGAGCCGAGCCGTGGGTCGTGATCGACATCTGCCTGATCGCCGTCCCCCTCGCGATCATCGGCGCCCGCATCTTCCACGTTGTCACCCACTGGGGCTTCTATTTCGGCGACGGTAAGGACATCTGGGCGATCTTCCGCATCTGGGAGGGTGGCATCGCGATCTTCGGTGCCCTCATCGGCGGCGCGATCGGCGCCTGGCTCGGCTGCAAGTGGACCGGCATCCGGTTCTGGACTTTCGCGGACGCCCTTGCACCGGGGCTTCTCCTCGCGCAAGCGCTCGGACGTTTCGGCAACTGGTTCAACCAGGAGCTCTACGGTCTCCCCACCGACCTCCCCTGGGGCCTTGAGATCGACTACCCGAACGCGGCGTGGCCCGCGGGGCTTCCCGAGGGCACCCTCTTCCACCCCACGTTCCTCTACGAGGTGATCTGGAACACGCTCGGTGTCATCTTCCTCCTGTGGGCGGGAAAGCGGTTCACCCTGCAGTGGGGACGCCTGTTCGCCCTCTACCTCGTCTGGTACAGCGCGGGCCGCGTCGTCTGGGAGAACATCCGCATCGACCCGAGCGAGGTCTTCTTCGGTCTGCGCACCAACGTCTGGGCGGCGATCTTCGGCGTCGTGATCGGAATCGTGATCTTCTTCGTGCAGAAGCGCCGCCACCCGGGACTGGAGCCCTCGCCGTACCAGCCGGGACGCGAAGGCAGCCGCAGAGGGAATGTACAATCGCAGAACACCGACGAATTCGTCGACGTCAGCGCACCCCCGACGTCCGATACCGTCGCGGACACTGCCACAAGCGCCGTCGCCTCGAAGTAGCACCCCGCTACACACTCTGCTTGACACACACCCTGCTTGACACCGGGCCGACGTCGTCCCCACTGCAGCAAGATCATTGAGGACGGTAGGTATGGCACCGAGCCCCCGTCGTGAATCGACGTCCACGTCGCCCGGAAGCTTTCCCGCAAAGCAGGGCATGTACAACCCCGCCTTCGAGAAGGATGCCTGCGGATTGGCGATGGTCGCCACGCTCCGCGGCGAGCCCGGGCACGACATCGTGTCGCTCGCCCTGGAGGCGCTGCGCAATCTCGAGCACCGCGGCGCGATCGGTTCGGACGCGGGTACCGGCGACGGCGCCGGCATCCTCACGCAGATGCCGGATGCCTTCCTGCGTGCGGTCGTGGACTTCGACCTCCCGCCCGTCGGCGAGTACGCGGCGGGCCTGGCGTTCCTTCCGGTAGACGAGGAGGCCCGCGCGGCCGTCAAGGCCGGGGTCGCGCACATCGCGGCCTCCGAAGGCCTGACGGTCCTGGGCTGGCGCGTCGTGCCGACCGACGACACGCACCTCGGCAAGCTCGCGCATGCCGCCCAGCCGGCCTTCGAGCAGCTGTTCGTCTCACGCCCCGCCGTCGGCGATGCGCCCGCACTGTCAGGGATCGACCTCGACCGTCGGGTCTACCGGCTGCGCAAGCGCGCCCGCCGCGAGCACGACGCGTACTTCGTGTCGCTGAGCTCGCGGACGCTCGGCTACAAGGGCATGGTCACGACGCTTCAGCTGGAGCCGTTCTACCCCGATCTCTCCGACGAGCGCTTCGCTTCGGAACTCGCCGTCGTGCACTCGCGCTACTCGACCAACACGTTCCCGTCGTGGCCGCTCGCGCAGCCCCTGCGTATGCTCGCGCACAACGGTGAGATCAACACGGTCGGCGCGAACCGCAACTGGATGCGCGCGCGGCAGTCGCAGCTCGAGTCCGAGCTCATCGGCGACATCCGTCCGCTCCTGCCGATCTGCACCGAGGGAGCGAGCGACTCGGCATCCTTCGACGAGGTCCTCGAGCTCCTCACCCTCACCGGCCGCAGCCTCCCGCACGCCATCATGATGATGGTCCCGGAGGCGTACGAGAAGCAGGCCGACATCGCGCCGGACCTGCGCGCGTTCTACGAGTACCACTCGATGCAGATGGAGCCGTGGGACGGCCCCGCCGCGCTCATCTTCACGGACGGCACGCTCGTCGGTGCGACGCTCGACCGCAACGGACTGCGCCCTGGGCGCTGGACCGAGACGACCGACGGCATCGTCGTCATCGGTTCGGAGACGGGCGTGCTCGACTTCGCTCCGGAGCGAATCAAGCGCCGCGGGCGGCTGCGCCCGGGGCGCATGTTCCTCGTCGACACGGCGCAGCGTCGGATCATCGAGGACGACGAGGTCAAGCGCGACCTCGCGACCCTCGAGCCCTGGGAGGAGTGGCTGGATGCCGGTCGCGTGCGCCTCAAGGATCTTCCCGAGCGCGAGCACATCGTGCACCCGATCGCGTCGATCACGCGTCGCCAGCGCACCTTCGGGTACACGGAGGAGGAGGTCCGCATCCTCCTCACCCCGATGGGACAGAACGGCGCCGAGCCCCTTGGCGCGATGGGCTCGGACGCGCCGATCGCCGTCCTGAGCGAGCGCCCTCGCCTCCTGTTCGACTACTTCGTGCAGCAGTTCGCGCAGGTGACCAACCCGCCGCTCGACTCGATCCGCGAAGAAGTCGTGACATCCCTGGCCCTCGGCCTCGGCCCGGAGCGGAACCTGCTGGAATGGGGACCGGAGCACACCCGCACGATCACACTCGACTTCCCCGTGATCGACAACGACGAGCTGGCGAAGCTCCAGAACATCGACAAGGCGCTGCCGGGTCGTCGCTCCGTCACGGTGCGGGGGCTCTACCACTTCGACAAGGGCCCCGACGCCCTCGAGAATCGCCTCGACGAGATGTGCGCCGAAGTGGATGCCGCGATCGCGCAGGGCGCCGAGTTCATCATCCTGAGCGATCGTGACTCGAACAAGGACCTCGTCCCGATTCCGTCCCTGCTCATGCTCTCCGCGGTGCACCACCACCTCATCCGCCAGGAGAACCGGATGAAGGTCGGACTCGTGGTCGAGGCGGGCGACGTGCGCGAAGTGCACCACGTCGCGACCCTCATCGGCTACGGCGCCTCGGCGATCAACCCGTACCTCGCGATGGAGACCGTCGAGTACCTCGTGCGCGCGGGCTTCATCACCGGTGTGACGCCGGAGAAGGCGGTGCGCAACCTCATCTACGCGCTCGGCAAGGGCGTGCTCAAGATCATGTCGAAGATGGGCATCTCGACGGTGTCGTCGTACGCGGGCTCGCAGGTGTTCGAGGCGGTCGGCCTGTCCGACGCATTCGTCGAGAAGTACTTCACTGGCACCGAGACGAAGCTCGGCGGCATCGGCATCCGCGAGATCGCCGCGGAGAACCAGGCGCGCCACGATTACGCCTATCCCGAGGACGGTGCCGCGCGCGCCCACGAGCGTCTCTGGACCGGCGGCGAGTACCAGTGGCGTCGGGACGGTGCGCCGCACCTGTTCACGCCCGACACGGTGTTCCGCCTGCAGCACGCCACGCGCGCCCGCCGGTACGACATCTTCCGCGAGTACACGAAGCTCATCGACGACCAGGCGGCGGAGCTGACGACGCTCCGCGGCATGTTCCGACTCAAGACCGGCGAGCGCCCGCCCGTGCCGATCGACGAGGTCGAGCCGGTCGAGTCGATCGTGAAGCGATTCTCGACGGGCGCGATGAGTTACGGCTCGATCTAGAAGGAGGCGCACGAGACCCTCGCGATCGCGATGAACTCGATCGGCGCGAAGTCGAACACGGGCGAGGGCGGCGAGGACGTCGAGCGGTTGCTCGACCCCGAGCGACGCAGCGCCATCAAGCAGGTGGCATCCGGCCGCTTCGGCGTGACGAGCATGTACCTGACGCACGCGGACGACATCCAGATCAAGCTCGCCCAGGGCGCGAAGCCCGGCGAGGGCGGTCAGCTGCCTCCTGGCAAGGTGTACCCCTGGATCGCACGGACGCGCGGCGGCACCCCCGGCGTCGGCCTCATCTCGCCGCCGCCGCACCACGACATCTATTCGATCGAGGACCTCAAGCAGCTGATCTTCGATCTGAAGCGCGCGAACCCGGCGGCCCGCGTGCACGTGAAGCTCGTCAGCCAGTCGGGCATCGGCGCGGTCGCCGCGGGGACGGCGAAGGCCCTCGCCGACGTCATCCTCGTCTCCGGCCATGACGGCGGCACGGGGGCGAGCCCTCTGAACTCGCTCAAGCACGCCGGCACGCCGTGGGAGCTGGGACTGGCCGAGACGCAGCAGACGCTCATGCTCAACGACATGCGCGACCGCGTCGTCGTGCAGGCCGACGGCCAGCTCAAGACCGGGCGTGACGTCATCGTCGCGGCGCTGCTCGGAGCCGAGGAGTTCGGTTTCGCGACGACCGCGCTCGTCGTCGAGGGCTGCATCATGATGCGCGTCTGCCACCTCGACACGTGCCCGGTGGGCGTTGCGACCCAGAACCCCGTTCTGCGCAGCCGCTTCACCGGCAAACCCGAGTTCGTCGTCAACTTCATGCAGTTCCTCGCACAGGAGGTGCGCGAGTACCTCGCCGAGCTCGGCTTCCGCTCGCTCGACGAGGCGATCGGTCGCAACGATCTGCTCGACGTGAACGGCGCGATCGAGCACTGGAAGGCATCCGGCCTTGACCTCACACCGATCCTCGATGGGCCCGCGTTCGCCGAGGACGCCCCGCGTCGTCACGCACGCGAGCAGGACCACGAGCTCGAGAAGCACTTCGACGTGCAGCTGATCGAGCAGGCTCAGGACGTGATCGCCCACGGCGGTCACTTCGAGATCTCCCTGCCCATTCGCAACACCGAGCGCGCCGTCGGCACCATGCTCGGCAACCGCGTCACTCTCGCGCACGGCGAGCACGGGCTGCCCGCCGGGACGATCGAAGTCAACCTCGCCGGTTCGGCGGGGCAGTCGTTCGGCGCGTTCCTTCCCGCCGGGATCACGCTGCGGCTGGAAGGAGACTCGAACGACTATGTCGGCAAGGGTCTCTCCGGCGGACAGATCGTCGTCCGGCCGCCGCGGGACGCCTCCTTCGATGCCTCCCGCAACGTCATCGCCGGAAACGTGATCGGCTACGGCGCGACCCAGGGCACCCTGTTCCTGCGCGGCGTCGTGGGGGAGCGGTTCCTCGTGCGCAACTCCGGTGCAACGGCGGTCGTGGAGGGTGTAGGCGACCACGCACTCGAGTACATGACCGGCGGGCTCGCTGTGATCCTCGGGCCCACGGGGCGCAACCTCGGCGCCGGCATGTCCGGCGGCGCGGCCTACGTCTACAAGCTCGATCGCGACCTCGTCAACCGCGAGGCCCTCGCCTCGGGCGAGCTCGAGCTGCTCGAACTCGGCTCCGGCGACGAGGAGATGCTGCGCGACCTTCTCGAGCGCCACGTCGCCGAGACCGGATCGACGCTTGCCGCTTCCCTGCTGGACGACTTCGAGGCGGAAGCCGACAACTTCGTCCGCGTGATGCCGCGCGACTACGCCGCGGTGCTCAAGACCCGTACCGATGCCGTCGCCGAGGGGCTCGACCCCGACGGCGACGTCGTCTGGACCCGAATCCTGGAGGTGACCGGTGGCTGACCCGAAGGGCTTCCTGAAGAACACCGAGCGTGAGCTCCCGGCGCGCCGGCCGGTTCCCGTGCGCATCATGGACTGGAAAGAGGTGTACGAGCCGGGCGACTCGGCCGTACTCCGTCGTCAGGCAGGACGCTGCATGGACTGCGGCATCCCGTTCTGTCACCAGGGATGCCCCCTGGGCAACCTCATTCCGGAGTGGAACGACCTCATGTGGCGTGGCGAGGGTCGCGCCGCGATCGAACGCCTGCACGCGACGAACAACTTCCCCGAGTTCACGGGGCGGCTGTGCCCCGCGCCCTGCGAGTCGTCGTGCGTGCTGGGGATCAACCAGCCCGCCGTCACGATCAAGCAGATCGAGGTCGCGACGATCGATGACGCGTTCGCGAACGGCTGGGTCGAGGCGGAGCCGCCGGCGCGTCTGACCGGCAAGACCGTCGCGGTCGTGGGATCGGGTCCCGCCGGACTCGCCGCCGCACAGCAGCTGACGCGCGCGGGCCACACGGTCGCCGTCTTCGAGCGCGACGACCGCATCGGGGGACTTCTGCGTTACGGGATCCCCGACTTCAAAATGGAGAAGCGCCACCTCGAGGCACGACTGCGCCAGATGCAGGACGAAGGCACGCGCTTCCGCGCGGGCGTGGAGATCGGAGTCGACATCACGTGGGCGGACCTGCGCGCGCGGTACGACGCCGTCGTGATCGCAACCGGCGCCACGGTGCCGCGCGAGCTCGCGATCCCGGGCCGCGACCTCGAGGGCGTGCACTTCGCGATGGAGTACCTCATCGAGTCGAACAAGGCTGTCGCGGGTGACCAGGTGCCGCAGCAGATCCACGCCGAGGGCAAGCACGTCATCGTCATCGGCGGCGGCGACACCGGCGCCGACTGCATCGGCACGGCGCACCGACAGGGCGCGCTGAGCGTGACCAACCTCGCGATCGGCAAGCAGCCGCCTGCGGCGCGGCCCGACCACCAGCCGTGGCCCACGATGCCGACCCTCTTCGAGGTGTCCTCGGCGCACGAGGAGGGCGGCGAGCGGACATACCTCGCATCGACCGTCGAGTTCCTCGGCAACGAGGCGGGCGAAGTCCGGGCGCTCCGGCTCGCGGAGACGGAGTATCTGGCGGATGGCCGACGCGTGCCGAAGAGCGGCACCGAGCGGGAGATCCCCGCCGACCTCGTCCTCATCGCGATGGGTTTCACCGGCCCGGAGCGCAGCGCGCTCGAGGACCAGCTGGGTACCGTGTTCACGGGCCGCGGCAACGTCGAGCGCGGTGACGACTACCAGTCGACCGCACCCGGCGTGTTCGTGGCCGGCGACGCCGGTCGCGGCCAGTCCCTGTT
>QFPD01000103.1 GCA_003248845.1 Microbacterium sp.
GGCGAGGGCGGCCCATTCGGCGGGCTGGGGCAACCACGACGCCCCCGACGCATTGAACCCGTAGGCGGGCCCCGCGGCGGTCCACGGGAGCGGCACGCGGCATCCGTCGCGTCCGTAGCGCTCGCCGTCCGTGCGGAACCACGTGGGGTCCTGCCGCACATCGTCCGGCAGCTCGATGACTTCGGGAAGGCCCAGCTCCTCGCCCTGGTAGAGATAGGCGGAGCCGGGCAGCGCCAGCATGACGGCCGTCGCGGCGCGGGCGCGGCGCAGGCCGACTTCGGGGATCGGCTTGCCGGGCGAGTCCGGCCCGATGCCGTGTCCCTGCGGATTCTCGGCCGTGAGGGCGAGGCGGGAGGCGTGGCGGACGACGTCGTGGTTCGACAGCACCCACGTCGCCGGAGCACCCACGGCGGGGAAGGCGCGCAGCGACTCGGAGATCACCTCGCGGATCGCGGGGGCATCCCACTCGGTCATCAGGTAGGGGAAGTTGAACGCCTGGTGCATCTCGTCGGAGCGCACCCACTCGGCGGTCCGGTCGACGGTCGGCAGCCAGGCCTCGGCGCAGAGCGCCCGATCGCCGTCGTACTCGGCGAGAACGCGGTGCCAGTCGCGGTAGATCTCGTGCACGCCGTCCTGACCCCAGTACGTCGCCTCGTCGTGGCCGCCCATGCTGTCGCCGTCGACGGGGGGCAGGTGGTCGGGCAGTCCGTCGGTCTTGACCAGGCCGTGCGCGACGTCGACGCGGAAGCCGTCGACGCCACGGTCGAGCCAGAAGCGCAGGATGCCGCGGAACTCCTCCTGCACCTCGGGGTTCGCCCAGTCGAAGTCGGGCTGGCTGGAGTCGAACAGGTGCAGGTACCACTGGCCGGGCGTCCCGTCGGCGTTGGCGGTGCGGGTCCATGCCGGGCCGCCGAAGACCGATTCCCAGTTGTTCGGCGGCTCGTCGCCCGCGGGACCGCGTCCGTCGCGGAAGAGGTAGCGGGCGCGCGCGGCGCTGCCGGGCTCGGCGGCGAGGGCCTCCTGGAACCACACGTGCTGGTCGGAGGAGTGGTTCGGCACGAGATCGACGATCACGCGGATGCCGCGTTCGTGCGCCGCGTCGAGCATCTCATCGAAGTCGGCGAGGGTGCCGAACAGGGGGTCGACGTCGCGGTAGTCGGCGACATCGTAGCCCGCGTCGTGCTGCGGCGAACGGTAGAAGGGGCTCAGCCACACGGCATCCACGCCCAGCGACCGCAGGTCGTCGAGGTGGGCCGTGACGCCGGCGAGGTCGCCGATGCCGTCGCCGGACGCGTCGGCGAACGAGCGCGGGTAGATCTGGTAGATGACGGCGGTGCGCCACCATTCGGCACCGGGGCGGTTCTCGCCGATGGGGGCGAGCGAGGTCGGGAGGGAAGAGGTCTGCTGCGACGTCATAAGAAGAGTGTAAGCGCTTACGCAAGCGGAAGGGAAGCGTACGCTGGTCCGGTGACCACCGAGGCCCTCGCCCGCGCCGAATCGCTCATCGCGACGATCCCGGACTTCCCCGAACCCGGCATCCTCTTCCGCGACATCTCGCCGCTCCTGGCGGATGCCGCCGCGATGCGCGCCGTCGTGGATGCCGTCATCAGCCCCTTCGCCGACGAGTTCGACGTCGTCGCGGGCGTCGAGGCCCGGGGATTCCTCCTCGCCGGCGCCGTGGCCGTCGCCGCGGGCGTCGGCATGGCTCCGATCCGCAAGGCGGGCAAGCTCCCGCGTCCCGCGGCATCCGTCGACTACGCGCTCGAATACGGGACCGCGTCGATCGAGATGAGCGGCGACCTCGCGCCCGGCACGCGCGTGCTGCTCGTCGACGACATCCTCGCGACGGGAGGCACCCTGCGCGCAGGCCAGCAGCTGCTCGGCGCGCTCGGCCTCGTGCTGGCCGGCACCGCCGTGATCATGGAGCTCGACGGGCTCGGCGGTCAGGCCGCGTGCGGGCCCGTGCACGCCGCGTTCCGGGTCTAGGTCTGGGATAATCGGGGTCGAGCGATCTCCGACAGAAGGGCTCCCGTGAGCACTGCGACCTCCGAACCGACCGTGATGCTGGCGTCGAGGACGCTCGCGCACATCCATCTCGAAGGTCAGGTCGACGAGGTGTTCGCCTCGACCGAGGACGCCCTGCGGGCGCGCATCGTCGAGGCCATCCGGCAGATGGCCGCGTCGGCCGGTGAGCCCGTGACGGCGATCGTCGTCGACGGCGACGTGCGCTGGCCACTCATCGTCCACCCCGACGGCACCTTCATCGAGGCCACCGCCCTCGCCGAGACCGCCGACGGTGAGCCCGCCTCCGCACCAGCGCCCGTGCCGCAGGATGCCGCGGGTGCCCCCGCGCCGGCGGCCGCCCCCACTCCGGTGCTGCGCAGCGACCTCGCGCGACGCGAGAGCGCGCAGCGCGACCCGATCGCGCGCGCCGCCCCGACCGTCGAGGACCTTCTGAACTCGCGCGCCGACCGTGCGAAGCCGCGCGCGACCGAGGGCTGGCAGGGTGCGATCCGCCGCGCGACGGGTGGGGCGATCTCGCCGCGCCCCGGCAAGGCCGAGCAGTCCCGACTCGACCGCGAGCGCACGGTGCAGCGCCGCCTCGACGGCCCGCGCACGATCGTGATCCTCAACCCCAAGGGCGGTGCGCACAAGACCACCTCGACGCTCCTGCTCGCCGCGACGTTCGGCACGCAGCGCGGAGGCGCGACCCTCGCCTGGGACAACAACGAGACCCGCGGCACGCTCGGCTGGCGTGCGCAGAACGCCCCGCACCACCGCACCGCGGTCGACCTGCTCGAGCACCTCGACTCGTTCGCCGAGCCCAGCCAGGCGAGCCTCGCCGCGCTCGACACCTACGTGCGCACGCAGGTCGACGCGCGCTTCGACGTGCTGGCGTCCGACGAGGATGCCGCGGCGTCGTCCACGATCGACGCCGCCGCCTTCGACCGGCTGCACGGCGTGCTCTCGCGGTACTACCGTCTGCTCATCGTCGACACCGGCAACAACATGCGCGCCTCGAACTGGGTCGCCGCGGTCGCCGCGGCCGACCAGCTCGTGATCGTCTCGACCGTCCGTGAAGACACGGCGGCCTCCGCTGCGTGGCTGCTCGACGGGCTGCGCGAGAAGGGCTTCGACCACAAGATCGACGAGGCCGTGACGATCCTCGCCGCGCCCTCGGCCAAGCCCGACCGCAAGCTCGCGGAGCGGCTCGAGCGCCACTTCGCTCAGGTCACCGGTGACGTCGTGCACGTGCCGTTCGACGCCGCGCTCGTCGACGGCGGCCCGATCGACTTCGACGCGCTGTCACCCGAGACGCGCGACGCGTGGCTGTCGGTCGCGGCATCCATCGCGCAACGCCTCTGACCCGTCGCGGCTCGGAGCGTGCCGCGGCTCAGAAGGTACCGTGGCTCAGATCACGCCCGCGCCGAGGTTGACGGGGCTGCCTTCGATGTTGCCGACGATGCCGCGGATGATGCCGACCCCGTCCGCGCCGCGGAGGCTCTCGTACCAGGCATCCGTCGCGGCCCTGTCGTAGGCGTGGGTCTCCTCGCCGCGTTTGCGTGCTCGCAGCACGAGCTCTCCCGCGCGTTCCACCCGGATCGCCTCGTATCGGCGGAGCGTGTCTTCGATGCCGACGGTGTTGGTGGCGAACGCGATGCCGAGCGCGAATGCGTCCTCGAGGGCTGAGCAGGCGCCCTGGCCGATGTCGGGGGCGGTGTTGTGGGCGGCGTCTCCGAGGATCGCGACGCGACCCTTCGCCCAGGTGGAGAACGGAGTGATGTCCCAGATCTCGACCCGGTTGAGCGATACGGCCGGGTCGATCGCGCCGATCAGCGCCTGGACTCCGGGCGCCCAACCGGCGAAGGCCTGCTGCAGCGGCGCGGTGCCGTGGGCGGGATCGTACGGGATGCCGTCCGGCTGCGGGACGTCGAACCAGAAGTAGAAGCGGTCGCCGGCGACGGGCATGACCGCGGCGCGCTTGCCGTCGCCGACGTAGGTGGTCCAGGCATCCGCCGCGCCGATCGCGGGGTTCACGGGCACGAGGCCGTTGAAGTTGGTGTACCCCGAGTACTCGCGCACGATTTCGGGCGCGCCTTCGGGCTGGACGTAGGCGCGCGTCAGCGAGCGCGCGCCGTCGGCGCCGATGACCATGTCGGCCGTGTCGGTCTCGCCGTCGGCGAACGTGACGGTGACGGATGCCCCGTCATCGGCGATCGCGACGACCTGCCGGCCGAGGTGGATGTCATCCTCCCCGAACGTGCGCATGAGGAGCGCCTGCAGGTCGGCGCGCGCGACCGGGTACGGCTTCTGGCCGGTCTGGGCGGTGACCGGATCGAGCGAGAAGTCGCACAGGACTTCGCCGGTGATCCCGTCGCGGTAGGCCATCGTCGCCATGTCCCCGCCGAGGGCGGCGACCTCGTCGCGCAGGCCGAGCCAGTTGAGCACCTTGACGCCGTTCGACCACAGCGACAGCGCGGCGCCCACGGGCTTGTTCTCGCGCATCCGGTCGTAGATGACGACGTCGTGGCCGAGCCGGCGCAGCGCGATCCCCGCGCTCGTCCCGCCGATGCCGGCGCCGATGATGATGACCTTCATGTCGGCACGCTAGGGCGAGCGTGTCACGCGCGCGTTTCTCGTCGGATGCCGAGGTGTTACGAGCCGTCCGCGCGTCAGCTGCCGCGGTAGGTGGAGTAGCCGAACGGGCTCAGCAGGAGCGGAACGTGATAGTGCGGACGCACGCCGACCGTGAAGGCGACCGTGACGCTCGGGTAGAACGTGGCGACTCCTCGTGCGGCGAAGTAATCGCCGGTCGCGAACGTCAGCGTGTGCGTGCCGGGTTCGAGGGTGTCGGGACCGAGGGCGAGGCGGCCGTCCTCGTCGGTCCGGCCGGAGGCGATCACCGAGCCCGCGCCGTCGTGGAGCGTCACCTCGACTCCGGATGCCGGGGTGCCGGCCGTGGCATCCAGGATGTGCGTCGTCAGGTGGCTCATGCGATCGTCCCTTCCAGGCGCAGCAGGGCGATCTGACGCAGCTGATCGAGTGCCTCTGCGGCCTCCGCCTCGTCGTCGTTGCCGAGGCGGCGAGTGAGCTCGGCGAGCATCTCCTCGGGGCTGCGTCCGGCGGCGCGGATGAGGAACACCCGTCCGAAGCGCTCTTCGTACGCGGCGTTGCCGGCGGCGATCGCCTCGGTGGTGCCGTCCGACGCGGTCGACATCGACGCCTGCTCGCGGGTGCTCGCCGCCGCCTCGGCATCGGTGCCGCTCGGCTTCTGGCCGATGCGCGGATGGTGCGCGAGCGCCGCATCCAGGTCGGCGGGCGTCCACGCGCGGGCGAGCGTGTCGGCGCGCGCCGCGAGCGCGTCGACAGTGTCGTACGGCCGACCCGCGACGACGGCGTCCACCCACCCGGGGATCGCCGCCCAGACGGCGACGACTTCCGCGGCGGCGTCGGGTTCGAGCGCGTTGAAGACGCGGAGGGTGACGGGATCGAGGGCGGATGCGCGGCTCATGCCGAGATCGTAGCCGCGGTGCGGCGGGTCGCGAGGACCGGGCGGATGGGCGCGCGCACCGTTCCCGCGAGAGCACGCGACCCCGCCGGCGCGGAAACACGGGCGAAACGCCCGCTCGGTACCCTCCGACGAAGACGCGAGAGAGGCGGCCGGCATGGCAATGGTGAGTGTGGTCCGTGCCGACCGGGCCTGGATCGCCGGCGCGTTCGTGCCCGCCGAGATCCGCATCGTCGAGGGGGTCATCACCGAGGTCCTGCAGGCGGGCGACGCCCTCGCCGCACCGGTGGCCGCGTCCGGCTCGCACGAGATCATCGTGCTCGCGGGCGATGAGGTTCTCCTGCCGGGCCTCGTTGATTCGCACGTTCACCTCGACCAACCCGGCCGCACCGAGTGGGAGGGCTTCGCCACCGGCACCGCCGCGGCCGCCGCGGGCGGCATCACGACTCTCTTCGACATGCCGCTGAACTCCGTGCCGGTGACGACGACACCCGCCGCGCTCGCCGCGAAGCGCGCCGCGGCATCCGGCAAGCTCGCCGTCGATATCGGGTACTGGGGCGGCGCCGTGCCCGAGAACCTCGGCTCCCTGCGCGCGCTCGCCGAGGCGGGCGTCGTCGGCTTCAAGTGCTTCCTCGTGCCGAGCGGCATCGACGAGTTCGGGCACCTCGACGCCGCGGGCGTGCGCGCCGCCCTCGCCGAGCTGACGGCGTTCGACGGGCTGCTGATCGCGCATGCCGAGGACGAGGCCCATCTGCACGCGGCGGCCGCCGCGGTCGGCGTCGGCGCGGACGGCTCGCTGGGTCGGGACTACGCCACGTTCCTGCGCAGCCGGCCGCCGGCGAGCGAAGCGACCGCGATCGCGACGGTGATCGAGGCCCTCCGCGAGACGGGCGGTCGCGGCCACATCGTCCACGTCGCCGACGGCGCCGCGCTCGCGCTCGTCCGTCAGGCGAAGGCCGACGGCATCCGCCTCACGATCGAGACCTGCCCGCACTACCTGACCCTCGCCGCCGAGGACGTCCCCGACGGGGCGAGCGCGTTCAAGTGCTGCCCGCCGATTCGCGATCGCGCCCACCAGGACCTGCTGTGGGAGGGCGTACTCGACGGCACCGTCGACGCGATCGTGAGCGATCATTCCCCTTCGACCCTGGCCCTGAAGTCCGCCGGCGGGGGCGACTTCGGGCTGGCGTGGGGCGGCATCGCGGGCGTGCAGACGGGGTTCGCGAGCGTGTGGACCGAGGCCGCGCGGCGCGGCATCCCGCTCGAGAGCCTGCTGCCGCTGTTCACGACGGGGCCCGCGCGTATCGCCGGGGTGGCCGGGCTCGGTGAGATCAGGCCGGGGGCACGCGCGAATCTGACCGTCTTCGCACCCGAGCGGGAGTGGACCGTCGACGCGCACCGACTGCTGTACCGGCACAAGCTCTCCCCGTGGGACGGTCGCCGGCTCCGCGGCGCCGTCGAGACCACGATCGTCGGAGGCGAGATCGTCTACCGTGCCGGGGACGAGGATGCCCGGGCGCGGCCCGGGGTGGAGGTACTGGTGGAGGTGCGGGCATGACCGTCAACGAGATCCTGCAGCCGGGCGTCGGCGAGGTCGCGGGCGACCACTACATCCCGGCGACGCCGGC
>QFPD01000104.1 GCA_003248845.1 Microbacterium sp.
TGCGCCCGTCTCCCAATGCACGTCCCACGCGACATCGATGTAGATCGCGATGCGCGGGTGGGTGGCGTTGAACGTCGCCGCGTAGTCACCCGAAGGCGGGATGAGGGTCACGTTGTCGCCGTCGGCGTCGAAGGCGAGCCCCGGCCGCTCGCTGTGCCAGCCGCCGCGCTGGCCGACCCAGTCGCCCCACCGAGCGCTGCCGAGGTAGACGCAGTCGTGCTCCCAGTGCGGCGAGCCGTCCCACTTGCGCCAGCGGAACGGGACGCGCGTACCCGGCTCAGGGCGTCCGGGGCGTGCGGACGGGTCGGCGGTGCTCATGTGCGCGAGCCTACGCGTTCGGAATTCAGTCTGGACGCGCTGGGTCCGGACGGCGGGGCGCGGAATTTCGGGGTCGGGCGACGGCGGGCGCGCCGAAGAGACTGAATTGTGAACGCGAACGCCGTCGCTCCGCGGCCGGGGCGGCGGCGGGCGGGCGGGAGACGGCGCGCAAACCCGGGGCGGGCGAACGCCGGATTAGGCTGGGGCGTGTGAGCACACCGACCCGAGGCCCCGTCCGCCTACGCGTCGTCACCCGCGAAATCGCCCCGCTGGGCGACCTGCTCGAGTACGCCGATCCCGCCAATCCGCTCGTCTGGGCGCGCCGCGGGGCCTGGCTCGTCGGCGTCGGCACGGCCGCGCACCTCGAGGCGGGCGATGCCGGTGACCTCGCCGCCCGCTGGCGGGAGCTCGCCGCCACAGCCGAGATCGACGACCACGTGGATGCCGCGGGCACGGGCCTCGTCGCCTTCGGCGCCTTGCCGTTCGACACGCGCTCCGCCGCACCCGCAGCCCTCACCGTGCCGCAGCTCACGATCGGCCACCGCGATGGACGCACGTGGGCCACGTGGATCCTGCCCGAGTCGGGCGACCCCGAGCCCGATGAGCCGCAGGCCGTGCCGTTCGGGCCGCATTGGTCGGCGGCCGTGGGCCCCGGTGCTCTCACCCCCGAGGGCTACCAGGCCGCCGTCCGCGCCGGTCTCGACGCCATCGCCGCGGGCGAGGTCAGCAAGGTCGTCCTGGCGCGCGACCTCGTCGGCACGGTCCCCGCCGGCGCCGACCTGCGCCGCCTCGTGCGCTCGCTCGCGACCGGCTACCCCGACACGTGGGTCTACGCCGTCGACGGCCTGATCGGCGCCAGCCCGGAGACCCTCGTCACGGTCGCGGGCGGCACCGTCACCGCGCGCGTGCTCGCGGGGACGGTCGCTCGCGGCGCCGACCCCGATTCGGATCACGAGGCCGCCGCGGCTCTGGCATCCAGTGTCAAAGACCTCACCGAGCACGGCTTCGCGGTCCGCAGTCTCGTCGACGCGCTCGCGCCGCTGACGAGCGCGCTCGCGGCGAGCGAGCAGCCGTTCACGCTCGCCCTGCCGAACGTCTGGCATCTCGCGACGGACGTCGAGGCGACCGTGGCCGGCGACACGTCGGCCCTCGACCTCTTGCAGGTGCTCCACCCCACGGCCGCCGTCGCGGGCACGCCGACGGATGCCGCGGTCGCCGCGATCGCCCGCATCGAACCGCTCGACCGAGGGCGGTACGCGGGCCCGGTCGGCTGGATCGACGCGCGGGGCGACGGCGAGTGGGCGATCGCGCTGCGCAGCGCGCAGTTCGACCTCTCCGCCGCGTCGAAGGGGGCGGACATCCCCTTCACGGCGCACGCCGGCGCCGGCATCGTCGCCGGCAGCGACCCCGAGGCGGAACTGCTCGAGACGCGCGTGAAGTTCCGCCCGATCGTCGACGCGCTCGCGTAGGGTCAGGTCGCGGCGAGGCGGGCCTTCTCGGCGGCGACGTCGAAGTCGGCGGCGGGCCACTGCGGATCGATGGCCTCCAGCGCCTCGAGCAGCAGCGCCTGGACGGCGAGGCGCGCATACCACTTGCGGTTCGCCGGAACGACGTGCCACGGCGCCTCCGGCGTCGAGGTGCGCTCGAACACCACCTGGTAGGCATCCATGTAGTCCGGCCAGAGCGTACGCTCGTCGACGTCGCCCGGGTTGTACTTCCAATGCTTGTCGGGGCGGTCGAGCCGCTCCATGAGCCGCTCCTTCTGCTCGTCGGGCGAGATGTGCAGCATGACCTTGACGATGCGCGTGCCGGCATCCGTCACGCGCTTCTCGAAATCGTTGATCGCGCCGTAGCGGCGCTCGATCTCCTCCGCGGGAGCGAGCTGGCGCACCCGGCCGATCAGGACGTCCTCGTAGTGCGACCGGTCGAACACGCCGATGAACCCGGGCGGCGGCGTCTCCTTCTCGATGCGCCACAGGAAGTCGTGCGCGCGCTCCTCGGCGGTCGGGGCCTTGAAGGCCTTGAGCCGCACGCCCTGCGGATCGACCGCGCCGATCACGTGCCGGACGATCCCGCCCTTGCCCGCCGAGTCCATCGCCTGCAGCACGAGGAGCACCGACGGCGCACCCTCGACGATGCGGCTCTGCGCGTAGAGCCGCTCCTGCAGATCGTCGAGCTCGTCCACGCCGTCGGCGAGGTCGGCCTGCCCCTGCTTCTTGCCGCCGTCGAAGCCGGGAGTGGCGTCGGGGTTGACGTCGGCGAGCCGGAACCCCTCCCCCACGCGCAGCAGTTCAGCGGGCTCGCCCGTCCAGCGGGTCTGGCTCTTCGCGGTCATGCTGCCATCCTGGGGGATGCCGAGGTCACCGCGCGAGTGCCACCTCGATGAGCTGACGGCCCGACGGCGCCGACGTGAGGGCCTGATCGAGTTCGGTGCGGGTGCGGGCCGACGTGTACTCCCACCCGTACGCCGCGGCGAGTTCGGCCACCGACACCTCCTGCGGCGTGTGACGCGTGACACCGGGGACGCCACTCGACTGACTGGCGATCGCGACGCCGAGCGCCGTCGCGATCGTGCCGTCGATGCCCGCGAGACCGCGGTTCGCATGAACGGGCACCTTCTTACCGCCGAGCAGTTCGTCGGCGACGCGCACGAGCCGCGACGACGCGAACACGAGCCGGTCGTGCGGCCAGCTGGCCCGCCACGCGGCATCCACCAGAGCAGCCCGATCGATCGGCGCCCGCGCGACCTCGAGCTCTGCCGCGATCGCGCCCAGCCGCTCACGCGGCACGGCGGAGGCGAGGCCTGCGGCATCGGGAGCCGCGGGCGTGAGATCGACCGCCGCGGCCCGCGACGCGCGCATCCAGGCGCCGAACCAGTCCCGGTCGACGTCGCCGACCGCCGCGACGACGGCATCGATCGCAGTTGTCGCCCCGTTGAGGTTCAGCGGCTCCCCCGGTCCACGCACGGCGAGCACCTCGACGTCGTCCCGCGACAGCAGCGCCGTCACTTCTCGACTGAGGGTCGGATGCCCGAACACGATCGCCCGCTCGATGCGCCCGCCGAGCTCGGAATCGCGCAAGAGGGCGCGGTATCCGTGCACGAGGTTGCGCCCGTAGCGGGCGCCGGACACGATCTCCGCGATGAGCGGCCAGCCGCCCGCGTGCGCGAGGGCCTCGGCGGCGGGTCCCGCGTCGGCGCCCGCGACGACCACGGTCCGGGGACCGCGCTCCAGCACGTGCGGGTCGACTTCGGGGTCGGCCGGGTGGTTCGCTTCGCCGATGCCTCCGCCGCCCTGATACAGGGCACCGGAGGGCTCGGGCGCCGGCGCCTGATCGTCGACGGGGACGTCGTCGGGCCCCGGCGGGAGGGGCTCCAGATCGACGGCGGCCCTTCCGAGCCACGCCGGGAGCTCTCCCGCGAGCGGCTCCCGGTAGGGCAGGTTCAGATGGACGGGGCCCGGTTGGCGCGTGCCGGCGCCGAGCGCGGCGGCGACGGCGTCCTCGGCGACGCGGCGCAGCATGGCGGACTGCTCGCCCGTGCCGTCGTCGTCGACCTGGTCGGGCACCGGCAGGTCGGCCTCGAGTCGCACGCTCGGCGAGAACAGACCGGGCTGGCGCGTGGTCTGGTTCGCGCCCACGCCGCGGAGCTCCGGCGGTCGATCGGCCGTCAGGAGAATCATCGGCACGCCCGCGTGATGCGCCTCGAGCGCCGCCGGCAGGAGGTTCGCGACCGCGGTCCCGGACGTGCAGACGACGGCGGCCGGCATCCCGCTCTCGCGTCCGATGCCGAGGGCGGTGAACCCCGCGACGCGCTCGTCGATGCGCACGTGCACGGATGCCGCGCCGCGCTCCTCGAGCTCGGCGGCGACGAGAGCGAGCGCCTGCGAGCGCGAGCCGGGGCTCACGACCACATGCCGGACCCCGAGCTCGACCAGCCGGCCGAGGAGGGCGGCGGCGGCATCCGTCGCGGGGGCTGCCGTCTCGGTGCGTGTCATGTCAGGCGCGCGGTCCGCGTTGCCCGTGCGGATCGGCGTCGTCCTCAGGAGACGTGGGAGGCGCGGGCGGCCGGGCGGGGCCGTCGGGGTCGAGCCCCTCGATGTCTTCCAGGTCGAGGGCGGCGAGTTCCGCCTCGAGGCGACGGATGCGCTCGTCCTGATCGCTGATCGACCCGATCGTGCCGAGGAAGGCGGGGTCGTCGTCGGGGGCCTGCGGGATGACCGGCGGGCGGGCACGCCCGCGGCCGACGACGAACCACAGGATGCCGCCGAGCACCGGCAGCAGGACGACGATGAGCAGCCAGACGGGCTTGCTCACTCCGCGGTGGCGGGTCGGCGGAAGCAGCGCGCAGTCGACGATGCTGTAGACCCAGAACGCGATCAGCAGCAGCACCGCCGGCAGGAGTATGCGCACCACCCCTCCATCCTAAGCGGCGAGATCGTGCGGGCGACGGCGTGGGAAGCCTCCGCCCGGACGCGTAAACTCGATCGCATGCGTGCTCGCTCGGCCCTCGTCTACACCGTGCTGCGACTGGCCGCCTTCCTCGTGCCGTTCGGCCTCATGATGCTGCTGCCGATCATGCGCGAGTTCTACTGGCTGTCGGCGATCTTCGCGGCGCTGATCGGGCTGAGCCTGTCGATGCTGTTCCTGCGTCGCCCGCTCGGCGATCTCAGCGCGGGCCTCGCCTCGGGTGCCGACGCGCGCCGCGCGCGCACTGTCACGGACGAAGACGTCGAGGATGCCGCAACGGATGCCACCGGCAGCGACGCCGCTCCTCCCGCACCGACCGAACGCTGACCGCACGGGCGCAGTCGGCCGCGCCCGCCGCGGCATCCGTCAGCCGACGAACGCCCAGCAGAGGAGTCCCGCGAGGGCGAGCGACGTCAGCGACGTCAGGCTGAGCGCGACGACGAGTTCGCGCGGCTGCCGATACGTCCAGACGATGAGGATCGCGCATGCGCCCGGGATGAGCGCGAGAAGTCCGAGCCACGCGAGCGGATAGACGAGCGCGAGGAACGCCGTGATCGCGAACGCGCCCAGCACGAAGACCGTGAAGACGAGCTGGGTCGCGCGCTTGCCGATGCGCACCGTGAGCGTGCGCTTGCCGGCCAGACGGTCCTGATCGATGTCGCGGAGGTTGTTGGCGAGGAGCACCGCGCAGGCGAGGAGCCCCGCCGCGACCGCTCCGAACCACGCCTCCTGCGGCACGGAACCCGCCTGCACGTACGTCGTGCCGACTGTGGCGACGAGCCCGAAGAAGACGAAGACGAAGAGCTCGCCGAGTCCGGCGTAGCCGTAGGGGTGCTTTCCGCCGGTGTAGAACCACGCCGCGACGAGACAGGCCGCGCCGACGAGCAGCATCCACCACTGCCCCGTGCGGACGACGATCGCGATGCCCGCGATCGCGGCGATGCCGAAGAACGCGAGAGACGCGGTCAGAACGGCGCGCGGCGACGCCTTGCGGCTCGCAGTGAGGCGTGCGGGACCGACGCGGTGATCGTCGGTGCCGCGGATGCCGTCGCTGTAATCGTTCGCGAAGTTGACGCCGATCTGGATCGACACGGCGAGCGCGAGGCAGCACAGGGCGATGACCCAGTGGAAGTCGGTCTTCGCGATGAGAGCGGCACCCGTGCCGATGACGACGGGCGAAACGGCGAGGGGAAGCGTCCGCAGCCGGGCAGCACCGATCCAGTCGCCCAGGGTCGCAGGGGCGACGTGCGCGGGGTCGCGCGAAACGCGGGCGCGCTGGGGGTTGCCCTGGGCCTTCTTCTTGGCGCTGTTCTTGTGAGCGCTGTTCTTGTGAGCGCTGTGCGCGCGCTTCTTCCGGGTGCTGCCTGCCACCCCAGAATCCTATTCCTCGCGCCGCGCCTCTCCCCCGAACGTGCGCTCCGCACGAGCGGTGAGCCCCGCCCGGTCCGGCTTGCCGCTCGCGAGCAGCGGGATCTCATCGACCGCGAGGATGCCGCGGGGCCGGGCGGGTGTGCCGAGGGCCTCGGCGACGGCGGCGCGGATCGCCGCCTCGGCATCCGGTCGCCCCGCGGCGCCGCCGGCGGCGACGACGACGGATGCTTGCCCCCACCGCTCGTCGGGAACGGGCACGACGACGGCGCTCTCGAAGCCGGCGACAGTGCGCACGACCCGTTCGACGCGGTCGAGGGAGATGTTGATCCCGCCCGAGATGATGACGTTGTCGGCGCGCCCCGTGACGGTGACGCGGTCGCCGTCGAACGTGCCGACATCGCCCGTGCGATACCAGCGGGTGCCCGCCTCGTCGTGCACGAAGACGGCGTGCGTACGGTCGGGATCCCCCAGGTATCCGTCGGCGAGGGTCGGCCCCGACATCTGCACCTCGCCGTCGTGGATGCGCACGCCGACGCCGCGCAAGGGGATGCCGTCGTAGACGCATCCGCCCGCCGTCTCGCTCGATCCGTACGTGCGGACGATCCGCGCACCGGCGGCCCGGGCGCGCGCGGCGAGCGCGGGCGCGAGCGCCTGCCCACCGACGAGGATCGCCTCGAAACCGGCGAGGGCTCGGGCAGCGTCGGAATCTCCCCCCTCGGCCGCGTCGAGCACGGTCGACAGCTGGGCCGGAACGAGCGAGGTGTAGGTCGATACGCGCGCGCCGCCTTCGCTCGATGCCATCGCGGCTGCCGCCGCGGAGAACGCGCGCGCGGAGAACGCACCGGCGAGGATCGCCGGTTCGCGCCCCGCGACGAGGGCACGGACGAGCATCTGGACGCCCGCGATGTACCCGGGCGGGAGGGCCAGGAGCCAGGCCCCTTCGCCGATGCGCTCGGCGGTCGCGAGGGCCGACGCCGTAAGCGCCGAGCGACTGAGCGCGACCGCCTTCGGGAACCCGGTCGACCCGGATGTCGTCACGACGACCGCCGTCCCCGGGGGGACCTCGCCGGGCAGACTTCCCGCCACGATCGGCTCGCCGTCCCGCGAACGCCCGAGCCGTCGGCCGGGACCCGCGCCGAGTGCGATCGCAGGCCCCGCCCCGAGCACGGCGCCGCGCAGGCCGCGAAGGACTGAGCGCGCGTCGGCGGCATCCACCCGTTCGAGCCTCACGTCCGCCGCCGTCTCAATAGTGGTACGGGTACGGCGACCAGTCGGGGTCGCGCTTCTCGAGGAACGCGTCGCGCCCCTCGACGGCTTCGTCGGTGCCGTAAGCGAGACGCGTGGCCTCGCCGGCGAACACCTGCTGGCCGACCATGCCGTCGTCGATCGCGTTGAATGCGAACTTCAGCATGCGGATCGCCGTGGGGCTCTTGCCGAGGACTGTCCTGGCCATCGCGATCGCCTCGTGCTCGAGCTGGGCGTGAGGGACGACGCGGTTGACAGCCCCCATCTCGTACGCGCGCTGCGCCGAATACTCCTCCGCGAGGAAGAACACCTCGCGCGCGGTCTTCTGTCCCACCTGCCGGGCCATGTAGGCGGAGCCGTATCCGGCGTCGAAGCTGCCGACGTCGGCATCCGTCTGCTTGAACCTGCCGTGCTCCGCGGATGCCACGGACAGGTCGCACACGATGTGCAGTGAGTGCCCGCCACCCGCTGCCCACCCCGGGATCACGGCGATCACGACTTTCGGCATGAACCGGATGAGCCGCTGCACCTCGAGGATGTGGAGGCGCCCCGCCCGGGCACTGTCGGGCGCGGTGGCGTCGTCGGCCGCGTACGTGTACCCGTCGCGTCCGCGGATGCGCTGGTCGCCACCGGAGCAGAAGGCCCAGCCGCCGTCTTTGGGACTCGGACCGTTGCCGGTGAGGAGGACCACTCCGATCTTCGGATCCTGACGGGCGATGTCGAGCGCGCGGTACAGCTCGTCGACGGTGTGCGGGCGGAAGGCGTTGCGCACTTCGGGCCGGTCGAAGGCGATCCGGGCGATCCGCCCGTCCCGGCTCACATGCGCCGTGATGTCCGTGTAGTCGGATGCCGCGGGGGCGAGCACCCACTCGGCCGGGTCGAACAGGTCGGAGACGAAGCGGTCGGTCACCCGTCCAGCCTACGCGCGGGCTTTCGTCCGCGCCCGGGACTACGGTCGACAGCATGATCCTCGAGCACGCCGTCCTCCCCGTCGTCCCGGACCGCGAAGCCGACTTCGAAGCCGCGTTCGCCGTCGCCCGACCCCTGATCGAGGTTCAGCCCGGGTGTCTCGGCGTCGCGCTGCACCGCAGCCTCGAAACCCCGAACGCGTACCTGCTGCTCGTCGAGTGGGAATCTGTGGAGGCCCACACCCTCGGATTCCGACGTTCCCCCGAGTACGCGCGCTGGCGCGAGCTGCTGCACCACTTCTACGACCCGTTCCCCACCGTCGAGCACTTCGTCGAGGTCCAGTCCGCGCGGTCCTGACGGCCGTCCGGGTGGCGTCGGCGTGGGAGAATGAACCACGGCGACTCCTCACCCGACGGAGGCCGCCGGGAAGGCGCGCGGTGATGTCACGATGAAGATCAGGAACTCCTCCGACTGGCGCGACAGCCTTCCCTTCGAGCTTCCGGTCGCTGCCGCCGAGGCCGTGCCCGGCGAGGCCACGCGATGCTCCGGCTGCGGCCCCGACAGCGAGCCCTGGCCGCGCGAAGCGCTGTGGATCGTGAAGCACCGGCATCCGACCAATCCGGCCGGCTTCGTGCGCTTCTACTGCGCCGACCACAAGCCGACGCCGAAGCTGGCTCCCCCGGTCTCGGCACCCGAGCGCGCCCGCCGGGCCACGTCGCCCAGCCCGCGCAAGGCCGCGGCCCCGACGATCCCCGAGCGCCCCGCCGTCATGTGCCCGGACTGCTTCGTCCAGGTGCCCGCGACGGGCGTGTGCGGCATGTGCGGCCAGCAGGTCGCATGACCGGCGCGCCCGTCTACGGCGTGTACGACGACGAATCCGGGGAGCAGCTCGCGCTCGCGACCGCCGATGCGCACGGGCTGTACGCGCAGTTCGGCTTCGCGCCCCTGCCCGCGCCGGAACGGTGGATGACGCGCGGGACCTGACTGCGCACGACGCGCCGTGAGCGCGGCAGGATGGATGCCATGGACGCCGCCGCCCTGCCCGCGCTCGCCGACCTTCGTGCCCGTGCGCACGTGGTCTCCCTCCCGCTCGTCACGCGCTTTCGCGGAGTCGACCACCGCGAAGCGCTCCTGCTCGACGGGCCCGAGGGGTGGACGGAGTTCTCCCCCTTCCTCGAGTACGACGACGCGGAGGCCGCGACGTGGCTGTCGGCCGCCCTCGACTTCGGCTGGCGCCCGCAGCCCACGCCGGTGCGCGCCGCCGTACCCGTGAACGCGACCGTACCCGCGGTCGCGGCAGCCGACGTGCCGACCGTGCTCGCGCGCTTCGACGGCTGCCGGACAGCCAAGGTCAAAGTCGCTGAGATCGGACAGACCCTCGCGGACGACGTCGCACGCGTGCGCACCGTACGCGCCACCATGGGGCCGGAGGGGCGGATCCG
>QFPD01000377.1 GCA_003248845.1 Microbacterium sp.
GGCGCTTCGTGAGGTTCGCATCGGGCGACGGGAAGTCGTCTCCGCCGTACTTCGCGTTCGCGGCACCCTGCATCTCGGGCCAGATCGAGTTGCGGATGCGGGAGAGGACGTATCCGTTCTCGTAGTAGTCGCTGAGCAGTGCATCGCCGATCACATTGCCGACCCAGACGACGGTCGCGACCTTCGTCGAGGAGCCGTCCATCCAGGTGTGCAGGTACTCGTGGATACCCGTCTTGCCGAACACCGGCACTCCGTCGCCGACCCGTGCGCCCGAACCCGTGCCCGACATGACGCCCTCGAGCGTGTACGCGGCGGTCGAGGCGACGGCCTCGCTCATCACCCGGCTGCAGGTGGTCTGCGGTGTGATGTCCTCGCCCTGAGCGTTCAGAGCCTTGTCGATCGCCTTCGCGGGGCAGAGCATGCCGTTCGCGGCGATCGAGGCGTAGGCGCCAGCCATGTCGATGGGGGCGACGGCCTGGTCGCCGAGCACGTTGTAGCCGAAGTTCGTCGTGTCGAGCGGCGTGCCGTCGCCCGTCATGACGCCCATCTTCATCGCGACCTGGTTCGTCGAGCAGACCGAGATCTTCTCCGCCATCGCGAGGAATCCCGAGTTGAGCGAGTCGCGGGTGAAGTTGTAGACCGTTCCGGTGTAGCCGGGGTTCGCCTCGAAGTTGCCGATGCCGTTGCCGTTGTTGCTCGAGACGACGTCCTGCGTCTGGCCGTCGCAGTTGATGACCTTCTTCGTGCCGACACGGCCGTTGAGGGTCTCGTTGACGGAGTGACCCTGCTCCAGCCAGTTGACGAGGCTGAAGACCTTGTACGTCGACCCCGCGGAATGGCCGCCGCCGCCGTTCTGCACGCGGACGTTGTAGTTCACCTGCGTCGTCGGGGCGTTCTGATCCTCGGAGTTCTCGATCGAGTACGGACGGTTCTGCACCATGGAGAGGATGCGACCGGTGCCGACCTCGACCTGGATGCCGGAGGCGCCGAGGTTCATGTAGTCCACGCGGGCCGGCACGATCGAGATCGCGTTGAGCCCGGCCTGCTGCAGGTCGGGGTCGAGAGTCGTGTAGATCTTCATGCCACCGCGGCGCAGGTTCGCGGCGCGCGCGTCATCGTCCTCGCCGAAGGTGGGGTCGGTCAGGAGCACGGAGCGCACGTATTCGCAGAAGAACTCCGCGCCCGTGGCGGTCTGGCAGCCCTGAGTCTGTTCGGAGACCACAGGTTCGATCGGGGAGTTGTAGGCCTCGTCGTACTCGGCCTGCGAGATCTTGCCGAGATCGAGCATGCGGCCGAGCACGTAGTTGCGTCGGTCGAGCGTCAGCTTGTAGCCGTCGGCCGCGCTGTTCTCGGGGTTGCCGGCGTCATCCTCGGTCGACCCGTCCGGGCGGTCGATGCGATAGGTGTTCGGTGCCTGCACCATGCCGGCGATCGTCGCGGCCTGCGCGATCGTGAGGTTTGCGGCATCCGTCGAGAAGTAGTGCTTGGCGGCGGCGCCGATGCCGTAGACCGTGCCCCCGAAGTTCGTGATGTTCAGGTACCCGAGGAGGATCGTCTCCTTCGAGTACGCCTTCTCGAGCTGGATCGCATACCGCATCTCCTGCAGCTTGCGCTGGTAGCCCTCGGAACCGCTGTTCACGGTCGTCGACGTGAAGCAGGCCTCGACCTCGTCGTTGCTCTTCGCCTTCGACTCGCAGTTCTGCTGCAGCACGTTCTTCACATACTGCTGTGTGATCGACGAACCGCCTCGGTTCGAGCCGTTGGAGGCGTTGCCGAGGAGTGCGCTCACGGTGCCGACGAGGTCGACGCCGCCATGCGTGTAGAAGTTCTTGTCCTCGCTCGAGGTGATCGCATCGAACATCACCGGGTTCACCTGGTCGAACGTGACCGG
>QFPD01000378.1 GCA_003248845.1 Microbacterium sp.
GCGTCACCGACGCGGGCGCTGGCACCGAGCGCAGAAGTGGCTCGAGCGGTTCATGAACGAGGCGCGCACGATCGGGCGCCCGCAGCGCGGGCACGGCATCCCTTCACGACCATAAGCGTTGAGGGAGTGCGCGAAGTAGCCCGCCTGCCCGTTGACGTTGACGTACTGAGCATCGAAGCTGGTGCCGCCTTCGCCGAGAGCCTTCTCGAGCACGGCGCGCATCTCGTGCAACAGGAGATTCACGGATCGAGGTGACAGGTTCTCCCCCGGCGTCTCGGGGTGGACCCGAGCGGCCCACAGCGACTCGTCGGCGTAGATGTTGCCGACGCCGCTGATGACCGTCTGATCCAGCAGGATGCGCTTGATCGCGGAGCGCTTGGCGCGCACCGTCCGGAAGAACCGGACGTCCGAGAAGGCGGCATCGAGGGGATCTCGCGCAATGTGGGCGACCTGTGTGGGCACCACCGCGGCGTCCGTGCCCCATCCGCCCGCGGCACCGTCGGCCGTGGGCACGAGACCATCGACCGCGAGCGAGCCGAACGTGCGCTGATCGGCGAAGACGACCGTCAGTTCGCCGTGCTCCGGGTGCGCGATGTCGAGTCGGATCCGCTCGTGCCGCTCCGGGGCCGCCCCGGGCGCCCGCAGCAGCAATTGCCCGCTCATACCCAGATGGCCCACGATCGCCTCGGAGTTGCCCGGCTCCCTGTCCTCGAGAGGCAGCCAGAGGAACTTTCCTCGGCGGGCGGCGGCGGAGATGGTGCGGCCCATCAGCGCACGCTCGAACGCCGCGCCGTCTCCGGCATGGCGCGTGAGGGCCCGATCATCGGAGACGGTCACCGACTCGATCCGTGCACCGACGACCGCGGGGGCGAGACCCGCACGGACGACTTCGACTTCGGGAAGCTCGGGCACGCGCGTTCAGTCGCGGTCGCTCAGGGCGTGCCACACGGCGAGGGCGCCGGCCATCTCAGCGTGCTTCTTGCTCGTCCCGGTCCCGGTGCGGGCCGTATCGCCCACCGTCACCGTGGCCGTGAAGACTCGGTTGTGATCGGGGCCTTCCGCTTCGACGACGTAGCGCGGCGGCTCCAGGCCGAGCCGCGCGGCGAGCTCCTGCAGACTCGTCTTGGGGTCCATCGCCGCCCCATAGCGCTCCGGGTCGGCCATCAGCGGTGCGACGAGTCGCAGCACGAGAGACGTGGATGCCTCGGGCCCCGCCGAGAGGAACGTGGCGCCGATGACAGCCTCCATCGTGTCGGCGAGGATCGAATCCTTGTCGCGCCCGCCCGTCAGCGCCTCGCCGCGGCCCAGCCGCACGTGCGCGCCGAGCCCGATCGAACGGGCGACCTCGGCGAGGGCGACCGTCGAGACGACGCTCGCACGTCGCTTGGCGAGCGCACCCTCCTCGAGATCGGGTATCGACGTCGATCGCCGGACGACATCGATCGGTTGCTTGCCGGGGCGCCTCGCGGCGAGGCCGGGCCCAACGCCCCGCCCCTAACGCCGGCCAGCACCGGCCACCGGGTAGCCGTGGAGTTCGACCGCCACGGGCGGGCCCGGTTCTACGAGGATGATGCCTTCGTCAGCGCCACGCTCTTCTCGGTGCGCCGCAACGGGTGGGACTTTGGGCAGCCCGCCCGCCGCGTGCTGCTGTACCGGGGCTACCAGGGCACCCAGGTGTACTCTATTTCCGGCAACCGGCTTCAGCTGCGCGACCTGAATGGCCGGGTTCTGGAACACAGCTACCGCCGCGTGCGGTAGTGCAGCGGCCCCAGTTTCCCGCCCTGGCTTCGGCGCTCGCGACGGCGCAAGCCGACGGGCTCGTCGAGGTCGTCGGCGCGTGGAGCCACCTGTCCCGCGGGGACGACCCCAGCGAGGGCGGGCTGGCCTC
>QFPD01000105.1 GCA_003248845.1 Microbacterium sp.
TCGGCCGACGTGGCCTTCACCGGTCACGATCTGCGGCTTCTCCCGCGCGCGTTCGCCCATGCCCGTCGGGGGCGGCACATCATCAACCAGAACATCATCTTGTCGCTGCTGATCATCAGCGTGCTGCTCCCGCTGGCCCTGTTCGGCGTCCTGGGCCTCGCCGCCGTGGTCCTGGTGCACGAGATCGCCGAGGTCGTCGTCATCCTCAACGGACTGCGCGCCGCCGGGACTCGGAAGGAGCCGACCGCATGAAGGTCGAACTGCTGCACATCGTCGACTGCCCGAACACGGCAATCGCCGAAGCCAACGCACGCGCGGCGCTGGACGCTCTCGGGCTCGGGGGCGTTCCTGTCGAGCTGGTGACGATCCGAACGGAGGCCGAGGCGGCGAGCACCCAGTTCGGAGGCTCGCCCACGATCCTCCTCGACGGCGTCGACCTGTTCCCGACGGCCCCGGTTCGCTCGCTGGCGTGCCGGGTCTACGCGACAGGAAGCGGGTACGCCGGAGCGCCCACGCAGGAGCAGATCGAAGCAGCGCTGCGAGGCGCATCCCGGTAGAGCGAGAACGACCGGTGACGCGATCACTGGGTCACACCTCACGGCAAAGCGGTGTTCGCCGTAAAGTTCGCGGACCCGGAAACACACCGGAGGGGCAGGGCCATTGGCCTCTGCCCCTCCGGTGCTCGCAGCTCGTCAGGCGAGTAGTTCGGCGAGGAGGGTCTCGACGCGGGCCTTGATGTCGTCGCGGATCGGGCGCACCGACTCGATGCCCTGCCCCGCCGGGTCCTCGAGCTTCCAGTCCTCGTACCGCTTGCCCGGGAAGAACGGGCACGCGTCGCCGCAACCCATGGTGATCACGACGTCGGAGTCCTGCACCGCTTCGGTGGTGAGCACCTTCGGCTGCTCGGCGGTGATGTCGATGCCTTCCTCGCGCATCGCCTCGACCGCGACGGGGTTGATCTGGTCGGCGGGCATGGACCCGGCGGAACGGACCTCGACGCGGTCGCCCGCGAGCTCGCGGAGATAACCGGCGGCCATCTGGGAGCGGCCGGCGTTGTGGACGCAGACGAAGAGGACGGAGGGCTTCTGGTCGGTCATTGTTGTTCGCTTCTTTCAGTCGGTGAGGGTGGCGAGGAGGTCGCGGACGCGGCCCTCGATGTCGTGGCGGATCGCGTCGACCCCTTCCGGGGAAGCGAGAGCCGGGTCGCCGACGGCCCAGTCCTCGTACCGGACCCCGGGGATGATCGGGCAGACGTCCCCGCAGCCCATGGTGACCACCACGTCGGCCGCGCGCACAGCGTCGTCGGTGAGGGGCTTCGGGAACGCATCCCCGGCGTCTTGCTCGCCTTCGATCTCTACGAGCAGCGACCTCACGTGCGGATGCACGTCGACCGCCGGCGTCGACCCAGCGGACCGCGCGACGACCTTGCCACCTGCGAGCTGGTTGACGATCGCGGCGGCGAGCTGCGAGCGGCCCGCGTTCTGCACGCAGACGAACAGCACCTGCGGCACCCCGGCCGAGCGGTCCCGCGTCAGGTCGGCGAGGCGCTGCCGGGCGAACCGTTCGGTCAGCGGGATCATGTGCGCCGTCAGCTTCGCCGAACGCACCAGGCCGGCGTAGGACTCGCGCACGATCGCGATCACGAGATCCCGGTTCAGCCCGGTCAGCTCGTCGGCGAGCTCATCGGCGAGGCGGGTCACGCGGGCGTCCATCTGCTGCAGGGCCTCGGCCCGTGCTGCGGTGTCCTCGGGCTCGTCGGTGACGGCCGCGGCGGGAGCGAACGCGTCGAGCAGGGCCGCGACGGCGCGCTGCTTGCCCGGGGCGATGCGGTAGTAGACCCAGGTGCCGCGCCGCTCGGACAGCAGCATCCCGGTCTCCTTCAACACCTTCAAGTGGTGCGAAACGGTCGGCTGCGACACCTCGGCGAGGTCCGCGAGGTCGCACACGCAGGACTCGCCGCGCGGGTCGGTCGCGATCGCGGAGAGCATCCGCAGCCGCAGCGGGTCAGCGAGCGCTTTCAGTGCCCCGGCCACGGTCGTGGCGGCCTCGGTGCCGATCGCGTGCGCCGTGGACGGTGCGCACGCGTCGGCGTCAGAGATGACGGTCGTGTCGGTCATGACGTCCTCGATTCGGTGGCGTAGGGATCGGTGTGGAACCAGGCCTTCGCGGCCCAGAGTGAGACGTAGACCAGGCCCACGAGCACGGGCACTTCGATGAGCGGGCCGACGACCCCGGCCAAGGCCTGGCCGGATGCCGCGCCGAAGGTGCCGATCGCGACCGCGATGGCGAGCTCGAAGTTGTTGCCCGCGGCGGTGAACGCGAGCGTCGTGGAGCGCGCGTAGCCCAGACCGAGTGCCTTGCCCAGTAGGATGCCGGCGAACCACATCAGTGCGAAGTAGACCAGCAGCGGCAGCGCGATCCTGGCGACGTCCATCGGGTGGGAGGTGACCTGTTCGCCCTGCAGGGCGAACAGCAGCACGATCGTGAACAGCAGCCCATAGAGCGCCCACGGCCCGATCCTCGGGAGGAACTTCTCCTCGTACCAGTCGCGCCCCTTGCGCTTCTCGCCGATGAACCGGGACGCGAAGCCCGCGACGAGCGGGATGCCGAGGAACACGAGCACGTTCAAGGCGATCTGCCAGACCGAGATCTCCAGACCCTGCGCGTCCAGGCCCAGCCAGCCCGGCAGCACGGTCAGGTAGAACCAGCCCAGCACCGAGAACATCACGACCTGGAAGACCGAGTTGATCGCGACCAGCACCGCGGTCGCCTCCCGGTCACCGCACGCGAGATCGTTCCAGATCACGACCATCGCGATGCAGCGGGCGAGACCCACGATGATCAGCCCGGTCCGGTACTCCGGCAGGTCCGGCAGGAAGATCCACGCGAGCGCGAACATCACCGCAGGCCCCACCAGCCAGTTCAGCAGCAGCGAGGAGACAAGAAGCTTCTTGTCTCCGGTCACGGCGGCGATCTTGTCGTAGCGGACCTTCGCGAGCACCGGGTACATCATCACCAGCAGGCCCAGCCCGATCGGGATCGAGATCCCGCCGACCTCCATCGCGGACAGCGCGTCCGAGAGCGCGGGCACGAAACGGCCGAGCAGGAGGCCGACGACCATCGCGAGGCCGATCCAGAGCGGAAGCCACTTGTCGAGGGTGGAGAGCCGCTTCGGGGCGGTCCGGGTCAAGGTGTCGGTCATGCGAGCAGCTCCTCGATCTTCGCGATGTAGACGGGCTTCGGGTGCGCGCCGATCAGCACGTCCACGCGTTCCCCGTCCCGGTAGAACCCGAGGGTCGGGATCGAGGTCACCCCTGCCGCGGCCACGGTCTCGGGGTTCTGGTCGGCGTCGACCTTCACGATCTTCACCCGGCCCGCGTACTCGACGGCGAGCTGGTCCAGGATCGGGGCGATCGCCCTGCACGGGCCGCACCAGGTCGCCCAGATGTCGACCACGACGGGCAGCTCGGACTCGATCACCTCAGCCCGGAAAGTAGCGTCGGTGACAGGGGTGACGGTGCTCATGCGGAGACCTCCAAAGCAAGCTCGGAAACGGTGGCGGGTGCGAGGTTCGACAGGTAGTGCTGGGCGTCCTGCGCGGCCGCGCAGCCGGTGCCCGCGGCGGTGATCGCCTGCCGGTACGTGTGATCGACGAGATCCCCGGCCGCGAACACCCCGGCCAGGTTCGTCCGCGTCGACGGGTGCGCGACCCGCACATACCCGTCCGCGTCGGTGTCGACCTGCCCGGTCACGAGCTCGGAACGCGGGTCGTGCCCGATCGCGACGAACACCCCCGTCGCGTCGAGCGTGCGCTCGGCCCCGGTGACGGTGTCGCGCAGCGTGAGCCCGGTGACCTGCTCATCGCCGAGGATCGCAGCGACCTCACTGTTCCAGGCGACCTCGATCTTCGGGGCCTCCAGCACGCGCTGTGCCATGATCCTCGACGCGCGGAACTCGTCCCGGCGGTGCACGACGGTCACCTTCGACGCGAACCGGGTGAGAAACAGGGCCTCCTCCATCGCGGAGTCCCCGCCGCCGACCACGACGATCTCCTGCTCGCGGAAGAAGAACCCGTCGCACGTCGCGCACCAGGACACTCCGTGCCCCGACAGCCGCTCTTCTTCGGAGAGGCCGAGCTTGCGGTACGCGGAACCCATCGTGAGGACCACCGCCCGCGCCCGGTACGTCGCCCCGGCACCGGTCTCGATGGTCTTCACGTCGCCGTCGAGCTCGAGGCGGATCGCGTCGTCGTAGACGATCCGAGCGCCGAATCGCTCGGCCTGCGCCCGCATCGACTCCATCAGCTCCGGTCCCTGCACGCCATCGACGAAGCCCGGGAAGTTCTCCACCTCCGTCGTCGTCATCAACGCACCGCCCGCGGTCACCGAGCCCGCGATCACGACCGGCGCGAGACCCGCACGCGCCGCGTAGACCGCCGCCGTGTATCCGGCGGGACCGGACCCGACGATGACCAGTTCGACTTCTTGATTCGACATGCTTCTATATTGACATCTATCGAATCAATCCGCGAGTTCGCGATGGCTTTGTCACCGGATGTTCACCTACCGGCTCAGGCAGGGGCCGCCAACACCCTTCGCGCGTGACCTCCGCATCATCGATGAAAAAGGCGCGAAAAGTGCACTCTTCAACAATCGGACCTACCAGTAAGGGGAGGCCGCTGTCTGCGACGCTTCGAGACTTCAACGACAAGGTGGTGAAGGGTGCGATCTCCGTCGGGGGCAAGGCGACCGACTACCTTGAGGATCGCCCGAAGGTCGCGAGCGCCGTTGCTCACAGCAGGAAGACCGTTGCGAAGGGCGCTAGGAAGGTTGGAGCCGCAGCGGCGAGGGTGAGCGATGCGGTGCCCGATGGTGTCGCGGATTGGGCTGGGGCGGCGCTCGATTCCGCAAAGACAACGGCCGCGCGTGCTTCGCGCGCGGGCCTGTCGGCAAAGCGAGTGGTCGATCTCCACAAGCGCAAGGGGCACGAGGTCGAGGATCTGGCGGATGTACGACGTCTGGATCTGAAGCAGGTAGACAAGGTCGGCCGCCACGGTACGGACCTCTACTATCCAGGTATCGCGGCGCTCTCAGGCGCGGGCACCGGACTCGTAATCTCGGGTGGTCAGCTGGTCACCGTGGCGTCCGCGGGCGCGGGAGCCGCACCCTCTGCCGGAGCGGTCGTTGGTGCGGTTGCCGCCGATGCGGCCGCCGTGCTCACGCTCGCCACGCGAGCCGTCGGACACGTCGCCCTGCTGTATGGCTACGACCCTGAAGACCCGAACGAGAAAATCTCTGCTCTATCGGTTGTGAATACCGGGACCGCCGTTTCTGCGACCGCCAAGACTGCAGCCCTGGCGGATGTCTCTCGGCTCACCCAGGCCCTCGTGCGTGGCAAGACGTGGGACGCACTCAACAAGAGCGTGATCTCCAAAGTCAGTGGACAGTTCGCGAAGGCATTCGGGGTTCGTCTCACGAAGAAGAGTTTGGGCAAGTTCGTCCCGGTCGTGGGCATCCTGCTCGGTGGCACATTCAACTGGGCGACGTTGGAGGGAATCTTCGACGCGGCGGACGTCGCGTACAGGCGCCGATTCCTCGCCGAGAAGTATCCACAGTTGATCGCAGAAGCCCCGATCGATATGCGAGTCGTTGAAGATGAGGAACATGACGTGGACGACGAGCGCATTAGCGTGCTCGAGGAGCTAGCAGATGCCGGGGGACCAGATCTGCTCGGCCGTGAGGGACCGCGGGCGTAGGTGGCGCCACCGCTGCCACGTTTTTGCCACAAATTGAACTCAACTCACCTGATCGAGGGGCCTATCGCGACATCAGATTCCGCGCATTCATGCGATTTCGATCAGCCCAATTGCCATCGGCGCGATTTCAAATCCCTCCGTCTCCGCTGAGAATCACCCGGTTAGTTGACTTTTCAGTTAGCTGCGCGCAGGAGACGGTTGGGTCGATCGGGCGTGTACCCGATTCCAGGTGACCCCAAAGTGACCCCCTCTCGTTCTCGAGTTCGGCACGGGGGAGCGAGGGACGCGGGCGCGCCAGCTGACCGGTGCCGCCTCACGGACACCTGTTTGCGCGACCACCTCTTTGAGCAGATCGCGGAGCCACCGGTGGGCAGGGTCAAGCGTGTAAGTCTGGACGCCACGCTACGGAAATTTTGAGGGCTGGCGCGATCTGCTGTGGTCCGGCCATCCACCGAGTGGCGCTCCCCTGGCACCGTTTCGCCGCGAGACGGCCGGGAACGAGCGCAGTCAAGCGCGCGCTCTCAACGACGGCGAGCAACTGGAGAAAGCTGTCCGTTCGCACGATCGGGGCTTGCTTCATGCTCGTTCGCTCGGCGAGGCGGGCGGGTGACCACGGCGCATCCATGATTTCGCAAGAGGTCCGCGGCGACTTTACGCGGCCGCGGTTGGCGGCGTCAGCTTGGCAACCGCTGCCGTGGTGCTTTTCGACCGCCCAGCGGTCCGCGAGCCGCGGGTCGACAACGCGGCGACGGCGCCCGACGTCCGTTCCGTGGCGTGACGACGAGTTGTGAAGGTCGTCGGAGAACAGCTAGCCACTGCTAGAGGGTGACGGTCGGGTGATCGGCCTCATCGCGCCGCTCCGTCTCCCCTCTCACCGCGCCGCTCTGCCGCCGTCTCCAGGTACCACACGAGCTGATGGCCCGGGGCATCTACTGGGAGCAGCTTGTGCTCCTCGTAGACGACGCGGCCGTCCACCGGGTGATCGAAGACCCGTTCGCGCGACGAGAACGTCTCGACGTCCCTCTCCGCCCAGACCTCCGCGAACTCGGGGGACGCCGCAGAGAGCCGCCGCACGAGGTCCGAAAGCTCGGCCGTGCCGATCGCGGGTCCCGCCACGGCGCGGAACTCGCCGGCGAACCGTCGGCTCTGCGCGTGCCAGTCGGGCATGAGCTCGCGCAGCGCGGTATCGGTGAAGACGAGCCAGAGCAGGTTGCGGTCCTCGGCATCCCATGACGAGATCCGCGTGTACAGGCGCTCGTACGCCGCGTTCCACGCGACGATCGACCAGTTGGATGCCAGCAGGAAGGCGGGGCCGGAGACGGACTCGAGCAGCC
>QFPD01000106.1 GCA_003248845.1 Microbacterium sp.
GCCCGCACGTGATCGTCGACGAACTCCGCGACGACGGCACCGGCACCGTCCTTCAAGAGGTACGCGTGGCGGTCGTTCCGAATCCGAGCGATGCGGCGGAGCGCGCCCGACTCCCCCGCCGTGGGAGCGATGGGGATGACGACGCGGATCAGCTCGGCCGGTGGCACGCCGGGAGCACCGAGCGGCCAGTGCTGCTCGAGTCGGGCGCCGTCGGCATCCTTCGGGCCTTTGATGTGCCAGCCCTCGTCCGGGCCCCCGGTGCGGCGCCGCACCGCGTACCCGGCGCGACCGAGCGTCACGTCATGCACGTCGAAGTACTGCGCGTCGAGCTCCCGCCGCTCGGGACCGTCTACGGACACCACACAACCGAGCGTCTGCCAGGACGGCACCGGGGTGTCGACGCCGACATCGAAGGTCAGCTCGATCTCGAGCGAGCGAGTCGGCTCGGCGGAAGCCGACTCCGGGGTCACTCGTTGCGGCCGTCGACGTCCGGGTTGATGTCGTCTTCGGCCTCGACGTAGTGGAAGTCGCTCGAGGTCGGCCCGTCACCCTCCCCCGTGTTCTCCGGTCGTCCGGCACGTTCGTAGACGACTTGGGTCTCGCTGTACGGAAGGATCAGCGAGTCCTGCGTCGCGTCGTCGAGGGGAAGGACCTGCCCGTCGAGCGGACCGCCGTGAAGTCGTGCGATAGCCATGTCGCCAGCCTAGTCCTCTCAGTGCGTCGGGAAGCCGAGGCTGATCTGGCTCTCGCTCGCGTCGGGCCAGCGTGTCGTCACGACCTTGCGACGTGTATAGAACTGGAACGCTTCCGGCCCGTACATGTGCGTGTCGCCGAAGAGCGAGTCCTTCCAGCCGCCGAACGAGAACGCGCCGATCGGCACCGGGATCGGCACGTTGACACCGACCATGCCGACCTCGATGTCGAACTCGAACTGCCGAGCCGTCTTGCCGTCGCGGGTGAAAACGGCCGTGCCGTTCGCGTAGCGGTTGTCGTTGATGAGGGCGACGGCGTCGTCGTACGACGAGACGCGCACGACCGAGAGCACGGGACCGAAGATCTCCTCGTCGTACACCCGCATGCCGGGAGTCACGCCGTCGACGAGCGAAGGGCCGATGAAGAACCCGCCCGCCGGCACGTCGAGTTCGCGGCCGTCGACGACGAGGCGCGCACCCTCGCCTTCGGCACCGGCGACGAACCCGGTGACGCGCTCGAGGGCGTCCCGCGTGATGAGCGGACCCATCTCGATGCCCGGCGCGGTGCCGTCGCCGACCGTGACCTGCGGCATCCGATCCGCGATCTTCGCGATCAGCTCGTCGGCGACCTCGCCGACGGCGACGACGACGGAAACCGCCATGCAGCGCTCCCCCGCCGACCCGTAGCCGGCCGAGATGGCGGCATCCGCCGCGGCATCCAGGTCGGCGTCGGGCATGACGATCATGTGGTTCTTCGCGCCACCCAGCGCCTGCACGCGCTTGCCGTTCTCCGCCGCGCGGGTATAGATGTACTTCGCGATCGGCGTCGAGCCGACGAACGAGACGGCGCGGATGAGGGGATCGTCGAGGATCGCATCGACGGCTTCTTTGTCGCCGTGCACGACGTTCAGGATGCCCGCGGGCAGTCCTGCCTCGGCGAACGCGTCCGCGATCCAGTTCGCCGCCGAGGGGTCGCGCTCGCTCGGCTTCAAGATGACGGCGTTCCCGGCGGCGATGGCGGTCGTCACCATCCAGAGCGGCACCATGGCCGGGAAGTTGAACGGAGTGATGCACGCGACGACGCCGATCGGCTGCCGCACCTGATGCACGTCGACGCCGGAGGCGACCTGCTCGGAGTACTCGCCCTTGAGATGGTGCATGAGGCTCGTGCAGAACTCGACGTTCTCCAGGCCCCGCGCCACCTCGCCGAGGGCGTCGGGCACGGTCTTGCCGTGCTCGGAGGTGATGATGCGGGCGAGCTCCTCGGCGCGGGTGGAGATGATCTCGCGCACGCGGAACATGATCTGCTGACGCTTGCCGAGGCCCGTCTCGCGCCACGCGCGCTGCTCGTCGTGCGCGGTACGCGCCGCCGCGTGGACGAGGTCGGCGGATGCCAGGGCGACGTCGCCGGTCTGGACGCCCGTCGCGTGGTTGAACACAGCACCCGTGCGTCCGTCGGCTTCGACTCGGTCACCCCCGATGACGTGCGGGATCGCCGTGCGCGTGGTCGTGGTGCTGTCGATCGTGGTGCTCATGAGCGGGTTCCTTCGAGAGTGCGGTCGAGCGAGGGGTCGTAGCCGCGCAGCGTGCCGTCGGGTGAGGCGAGCTTCGCGACGAGCGTGCAGTCCTTCGCGCCGAGGCCGTCGGCGATGAGTTCGTCGAGCTGGGCGAGCGCAAGGCGCGCGGCGGGCAGGTGGACGCCCGTCGTGTCGCCGGCCTGCACGGCGAGGCCGCAGTCCTTGCGGGCGAGGTCGACGGAGAACGTCGCGTCGAAGTTGTTGTTCGCCGCGGCATTCTCGAGCACGCCCGGCACGGGGTACCACGTACGCAGGGGCCAGGAATCCCCCGACGAGACGCACGCGACCTCCCAGAAGATCTTCGCGTCGAGACCGAGCTGTTCGGCGAGCTGCGACCCCTCCGACATCGCCATGACGCCGATGAAGAGCATCATGTTGTTGACGAGCTTCGCAGCGATGCCCGCTCCGGCCTCGCCACACGCGATCGTGTTGCCCGCCATCGGGGCGACGATCTCGCGCGCACGCTCGACGTCGGCCGCGCGCCCCCCGAGCATGAACGTCAAGGTGCCGGCCTCGGCCCCGGACGTCCCCCCGGAGATCGGCGCGTCGACGAACGTGAGTCCGCGTTCCTCCGCCTGCGCATGACACCAGCGCGAGGTCTCGACGTCGACCGTAGAGGTGTCCATGAGAAGTGTCGCCGGCTCTGCGTGGGCGAAGATGCCGTCCGCACCCTCGTAGGCGCCACGCACGTGCTCGGGCTTGGGCAGCGAGGTGAAGCACGCGTCGGCGCCGGCGAGGGCCTCGGCCGGCGATCCGACGACGTGGATGCCGCGGGCTTGCGCCGCCGCGGCGGCCGCCGGGTTGATCTCGACACCGCGCACGGTGTGTCCAGCGGCCACAAGATGGGCGGCCATAGGCGTTCCCATCCGGCCGAGTCCGATGAAGGCGATCGTCGACATGCTCAGTGCTCCCTGCGTCGTCGGAGGTGCGGTTCGTGGTCACTGTACGCACGGGCATCCATGCATATCAATGCACACCGGCGAGGCAAACTTGCACCGTCGCTGTGCATCGGTGCACACTCTTCGCATGCAGTCCAGCTCCCCCGAACCGCCGCTCGACGCGCTCATGACCTTCCTGTCCGTCGCGCGCCTGGGCAGATACACCGCGGCCGCGGAAGTGCTCGGGGTCAACCATTCGACGGTGTCACGCCGGATCACGGCTCTCGAGACGGCCATGGGCGGCCGAGTGCTGGTACGCACGGCCGGCGGCTGGGAGGTGACGGCGCTCGGGCGCCGTGCCGTTGGGATCGCCGAGCGCATCGAGGGATCGCTGCGCGAGCTCGTCGAGGATGACGGAGCCGATGCCGTGCACGGCATGGTGCGGATCTCCGCGCCGGACGCCTTCACAGCCGCCTTCCTCGCTCCCGCGATGACGCTCCTGCGGCGCGCGCACCCGCACCTCGCGATCGAGCTGCTCTCGGCGACCCAACGCGTGCGGCAGAACCGTTCGGGCGTCGACCTCGAGGTCGTCGTCGGCCGCCCGCAGGTGCTGCGCGCGTACGCGACGCCCGTGTGCGCGTACGCGCTGCGGCTGTACGCGACCCCCGCCTACCTCGCCGAGCGCGGCGTGCCCGAAACGGTGGCGGAGCTGTCGGGGCATCCCCTCGTCTACTACGTCGAGAGCTCGCTGCAGGTCGACGAGCTGGACCGTGCGCTGCAGGAGCTGCCCGACTCTCCGGCGTCGGTGCGTTCGACGAGTGTGTTCGCGCACGTCGAGGCGACCGCGGCCGGGGCGGGCATCGGCCTGCTGCCCGATTTCCTCGGCGACACGGACGCGCGCCTCGCGCGCGTGCTCGACGGCGCCTATGCCCACCCCCTGGCGTACTGGGCCGTCGCGCGCGACGAGGGACCGCGCAACCCCGCCGTCGCAGCGACCCTCGAAGCCATGACCGGCTACATCCGGAGTGTGCAGGAGATCGACGTATGAAACCGTTCCTGCTGCTCGCCACGCGCGCCGAGGATCTGCCGGCCGACGAGGAGTACGCGCTGTTCCTGCGCTACACGGGGCTGTCGGAGGAGCACCTCGTGCGGCGGCGCCTCGAGGCCGAGCCGCTCGGCGACATCGACCTGGATGACTGGTCGGGCATCTTCGTCGGCGGCGGACCGTTCAACGCGTCCGATCCGCCCGAGCGCAAGTCGGCCGTGCAGCGCCGCGTCGAGGCCGAGATCTCGACTCTTCTCGATGCCGTCATCGCGCGAGACTTCCCCTTCTTCGGCGCGTGTTACGGCATCGGCACCGTGGGGGCGCACGAGGGCGCTGTCATCGACGGCACCCATCGCGAGCCGATCAGCGTCGTCGAGGTTGCGCGCACCGCCGCCGGCGCCGCCGATCCGCTCCTGGCGAACCTCCCCGACACCTTCGCGGCGTTCGTCGGCCACAAGGAGGCGATCACGATCCTGCCGCCGTCTGCGACGCTGCTCGTGCGCGGTAAGGCCTGCCCCGTGCAGATGTTCCGCGTGGGGCGGAACGTCTACGCGACGCAGTTCCATCCGGAGTGCGACGTCGAGGGTATCTCCACCCGCATCCGCGCGTACGCCGACTACGGGTACTTCGCGCCGGGCGAGCTCGATCTGACCCTCGCCGCGGTCCACCGCGTGCCGGTGACGCACACCGGCGAGATCCTCGCCGCCTTCGTCCGGCGCTACGCCCGCTAGATCACCGGCGGGGTGTGCCAGATGCGGTCGATGTAGTCGCGCATCGACCGATCCGAGGAGAAGAAGCCGCAGCGGGCCACGTTGAGGATGGCCGAGCGCGTCCAGGCATCCTGATCCGCATACGCGGCGTCGACCTTGGCCTGCGCGTCGATGTACGACGAGTAGTCCGCGAGCACCATGAACCGGTCGTCGTACAGCAGGTTCGACACGATCGGCTCGAACACGGTCTTGTCGCCGCCCGAGAACGCGCCGGACGCGATGAGGTCCATGGCGCGGCGGAGGTTGTCGTCGGCCTGATAGAACTCCGCCGGCTTGTATCCGCGCGCCCACAGCGCCTCGACCTCGGGCTCGCTCTGCCCGAAGAGGAAGAAGTTGTCGTCGCCGACGAGTTCGCGGATCTCGACGTTCGCGCCGTCGTCGGTACCGATCGTGAGCGCACCGTTGAGGGCGAACTTCATGTTGCCGGTCCCGGAGGCCTCCTTGCCGGCGAGCGAGATCTGCTCCGACAGGTCGGCCGCGGGAATCAGGCGCTCGGCGAGCGTGACGTTGTAGTTCGGCGGGAAGAGCACCTTGAGCCTCCCCTCGACGCGCGGGTCGTCGTTGACGACCTGTCCCACCGCGTTGATGAGGTGGATGATGCGCTTGGCCATGACGTAGCCCGGGGCCGCCTTGGCGCCGAAGACGAATGTGCGCGGCACGATGTCGGATGCCGCGACGCCGCCCGAAGCTATCTGCTCGTACTCGGTGACGATGTGGAGCAGCTTCAGCATCTGCCGCTTGTACTCGTGCAGACGCTTGACCATGACGTCGAGCATGTGACCGTCGCTGATCTCGACACCGTCGCGCGCTCGGAGCGTGTCGCCGAGGCGGCGCTTGTTCTCCGCCTTGACCGCGGCGAACGCGGCGCGGAACTGCGGGTCTTCCGCGTAGGTCTCGAGCTCGCGCAAGCGCTCGAGATCGGTCACCCACCCTGTGCCGATCGCTTCGGTGATGAGGGCGGACAGGCCCGGGTTGGCGAGCCGCACGAAGCGGCGCGGCGTCACGCCGTTCGTGACGTTCGTGAACTTGCCCGGGTAGAACTCGTTGAAGTCCGGCAGCACCTTCTCGCGCAAGAGCTGCGAGTGGAGCTCGGCGACGCCGTTGACCTTCGCACCGGCGACGGTCGCGAGGTAGGCCATGCGCACGGATCGGTCCGGGAACTCGCTGATGATCGACATGTTGCGGATGCGCATCTCGTCGTCGCCGAAGCGCTCCCGCACCTCGGCGAGGAACTCCTCGTTGATGCGGTAGATGATCTCGAGATGGCGCGGCAGGAGGCGCCCCAGCAGGTCGACCGACCACACCTCCAGCGCCTCCGGCAGGAGGGTGTGGCACGTGTACGCGAAGCACTGCTGGGTGATGGCCCAGGCATCCGCCCACTCCATCCGCTTCTCGTCGACGAGCACGCGCATGAGCTCGGGGACGCCGATCACGGGATGGGTGTCGTTCAACTGGAAGATGATGCGTTCGGGCAGCTTCTGCAGGTCGAAGTTCTCCGGCAGCGAGGCGAGGAAGTCGCCGATGGATGCTGCGACGAAGAAGTACTGCTGCTGCAGCCGCAGCTCCTTGCCCTGCGGAGTCGAGTCCTCGGGGTAGAGCACCTTGGAGATGTTCTCCGCGAACGTCTGCGCCCGCACCGCCTCTTCGTAGTCGCCGGAATTGAAGACCCGGAGATCGAAGGAGTTGGTCGCCTTCGCGCTCCACAGGCGCAGAGTGTTGACCCGACCGTTCAGATAGCCCGGGACCATGTAGTTGTACGGGACGGCGAGGACGTTCCAGCCCGGCACCCAGCGTGTACGCTCGGTCCCCGCGTCGTCGTAGGTCTCGGTGTGGCCGCCGAAGGAGATGGTGCGCGCCGCCTCGGGGTGGGGGAACTCCCACGGCGAGCCGAGCTTCAGCCACGAGTCCGGCTGCTCGACCTGCTGGCCGCCCTCGAACGTCTGGCGGAAGATTCCGTACTCGTAGCGGATGCCATAGCCGGTGTTCGGCACCCCCAGGGTCGCGAGCGAGTCCTCGGGGGTCCAGAGCCGTCCGTGCTCGGCGGCGAGGTTCTGCTTGGCGCGGTCCCAGAGCGGCTCGGTGTCGAC